>NZ_JBARMD010000041.1:0-5178 GCF_049802275.1 Occallatibacter sp.
CAGCCGCCTTGAAGCGGTTGGTCTGGGTGACGGCGAACATGGTCATGAATCCGCCATAGCTCCAACCCGTAATTCCCACGCGCTGGGGGTCAACCGGATATTTGGCTAAAACGGTGTCAACGCCAGCTAGAATATCGCGCAGGTCGCCATAGCCAAAGTCCTTGCGGTTCGCTTGCGCAAACTCCTCACCCTGCCCGTAGCTGCCGCGCGGATTGGGCAGGAGAACGAAATAGCCGAGCGCCGAAAAGGCAGTGGAACTGAGTCCGCCGCCTCCGCCCCAGCGGGCTGTCACTGCAGCTGCCGGGCCGCCATGGACCTCGACAATCAGCGGATACTTCTTGTTCGGATCGTAGTCCTTGGGCAGCAGCAACCAGCCCTGCACGCGGAATCCGCCGCTCTTCCAGCTCAGCGATTCGGCGTCGCCCCAGGCAGGCTTGATGTCGTCATTGAAGTGCGAAAGCTGCATTACGCCTTCTAGACCGGATGTCATAACCGTGCCTGGCTTGGCCCCGTAGATTTCGCGAGGATGCGCGAAAGTGCTGGCGCCAAAGACAAACATGGAGCGGTCAGCCGTGGAAGACAGACTCATCTCCATCCGCCCATCGCCCACGCTGCCGGGAATGCTGAAGATGGGAGAGCCAAATGTCACCGGCCCGTCTCCGGTGCGATCGCCGGTTAAGCGATAGCGGATTAACTGGGTGTTGCCGCCCGCGAGTTCGGTGACGAAAAGATGGTCGTCGCCACCCCATTCAATCCAGGCGGGAGATGTGGGCCGTCCCTGGCTGAGATCGCGCGGTTGGCCGCCGGCAGAAGGGACGATCCAAACGTCACCGCCGGTGGAGCCTTGATCGCTCATCAGACCGCCGATGAAGGCAATGGTTTTGCCGTCAGGAGACCAGCGGGGCACGGCGATCTGCAGCCCATGTAGCGGACCGGATACGTCTTCCGGAGCCAGGATTGGCTTGGGCTGGCTGTCAAGTGATTGGGTATAGAGCTTGGCTACCCACCAGTTATTCTCGCCTGGCGGGTTAGCTGCGACGTAGGCAATGCCTTTGGAATCCGGTGCCCAATTGAACTCGTAGACATGCAGATTGGCAGGCGTCACGACGCGGGGGGGAGCCGTCGCTGCGTTCACGCTGGCCATGCCCACGCGCTGCACTTCCACGCCATCTTCACCGATTACGCCTGACGGGGGTTTCATGGCAGCGAGCGCACCTGCAGGGCGGGTTGCACCTTCGACGTAGAGGAACGCGATCTTGCTGCCATCCGGAGAGAACGCCGGGGCTTGCGGAATCCCCTTCAGGGCAGTCAGGCGTTTCGCGGGAGTCCCGTCGAGCCGGGAGAGATACAGATCCACCTGGTGGTCCGCAGAACTGGCGCAGTCTGAGAAAAAGGCAAAGCTCTTCGAATCGGGTGCCCATGCGAATTCGCCCTCGCGGCAGTGCTGATCGGCAGAGGTTGCCGCCGTGACATGCTCGCTCTTGCCGAGATCGTTAGGCGAAGCGACACGAATCTCGCCTCCCCCGCGGCCGCCCTCAATCCACGCCAGCTTGCTTCCATCAGGAGAGATGGCTACCTGTCCGAAGTTGCGCCCGCGGTTCAAACCACGCAGAACTTCTTCAACGTGAGCGCGATCGGATGTGCCCGGCGCGGGAGTGTCTTGGGCATAGATTGGCGCGGCAGTTACAACGGCAAACAAGAAACAGGCGCCACACGAAACCGTCGCCTCAAAGGCAGTGCGAAGGGGAATCCTGAACATGAAGAAATGCTATCAGGCGAAAGCAAGTTGAAATGGATGTTGAATGTTCCTGGAGTAGCCGTCCTGAATGATGGGCACTCATCCTGAATCACCGCCCTGATATCGGTTTGAGGAGCGGCTATTTTTCGCTGTCGAGAACCTGCATCTGGTGGGCGTCGTAGCGCGTGCCGGCGGCTGCGTCGGCAGGAACGGCGGTCTCGATGGCTGTAATCTCTTCAGATGTGAGCCTGACTTCGAGTGCGGCCAGGGTTTCGCTGAGTTGGGCACAGGTGCGAGCACCGATGACCGGAATGATGAAGGGACTTTTGGCAAGGGCCCAGGCAATGGCGAGTTGGGATTGGGTGATGCCCTTGCCGGTTGCAATCTCAGCGAGACGCGCAACGATTTTCTGATTCTGTGCAAGGTTCTGGTCGGCAAAACGAGGGAAGCGGTTGCGGATATCGCCTTGGCCGCGGTTGGTGGAACCGGAGAGAAGTCCGCGCGAAAGGACGCCGTAGGCGGTAACGGCAATGCCGAGGTCATCGAGGACGGGAAAGATCTTGGACTCGGGCGAGCGGCTGATGAGCGAGTACTCGATCTGCAGATCAACGATGGGGTGAACAGCGGTGGCGCGGCGGATAGTTTCGGGTCCGACCTCAGACAGGCCGATGTAGCGGACATAGCCTGCCTTGATCATGTCGGCGATGGCTCCAACGGTGTCTTCAATGGGAACGTTGGGATCGAGGCGCGCGGGGCGGTAAATATCGATGTGGTCGACGCCGAGACGCTTGGGCGAATAAGCCAGGGCGGTTTTGACTGCGGCAGGACGCGCATCGTAGCCGAGCCACGCGCCGTCGGGTGCGCGCTGGGCCCCGAACTTGACGGAGATGAGAACCTTCTCGCGGAAGAAGCGCAGAGCCTGGCCGAGGAGCATCTCGTTGTGGCCCATGCCGTAGAAATCGCCCGTGTCGATGAGGGTGACGCCGGCGTCGATGGCGGCGTGGATGGTGGCGAGGGATTCCGGTTCGTCGGCGGGTCCGTACATGCCACTCATGCCCATACATCCAAGAGAAATGGGGAAGACTGCGGGGCCGGTGCGGCCGAGTTTGCGCGGCTGGATGGCGGATGCTGTGGTCATGGCGGAAACCTCTCCGTGCGGCATGGTAAGCCTGCCGGTGAGATGCGGCAAGGTGCTCAACCGGTGTGATGATGCAACGGGTGGAGCAGCCCGGGAGGTGACGGCGCGCACCGATTATCTACGAAGAGGGACTATCCTTCGCTTGTCGTGCAAGGCAGGGATCGCGATGAAAGCAATTGTGTACCGCAAATACGGGCCGCCTGACGTGCTGAAACTGGAAGAAGTACCAAAGCCGACTCCAGGCGACAACGAAGTCCTGATCAAAGTTCATGCTGCGGCAGTGAACCCGCTTGACTGGCATTTTATGAGGGGCGTGCCGGGCTTTCTGCGCTTGTTTGCCGGGTTGAGCAGGCCGAAGCGAACGAGACTCGGCGTAGATATGGCAGGGGAAGTGGAATCGGCAGGCGCAGCCGTCAACGGTCTCAAGGCCGGGGACCGTGTATTCGGCGCTGTCGACGGAGCTTTCGCGGAATATGTTTGTGCTCCTGTGTCTGCCGTTGCCCTGCTGCCGAACAATATGGGTTTTGAGCAGGGAGCTGCGGTGCCGATCGCTGGATTAACGGCGCTCCAGGCACTGCGGGACAGGGCAAAGCTGCAACCCGGGCAGACAGTGCTGATCAACGGTGCCGCCGGCGGCGTAGGCACGTTTGCGGTGCAAATTTCCAAGTGGATGGGCGCGAAAGTGACCGGCGTTTGCAGCACGCGCAACGTGGCTCTCGTGCGTGAAATAGGCGCCGATGAGGTGGTTGACTACACCCGCGAAGATTTCATCACCAGGGACGAGTGCTACGACGTGATTTTCGACCTTGTCGGAAACAGAACGCTGCCGGCATTTCGGCGTGTCCTTAGTCCGCGCGGCTCGTTTATTGCATGCGGTGGCGGCGGCCCGGAGACGCCGGTGAGTCATCTCCTCGCCGGGATGATCAAGCCGCTCGTGCTGGGGTGGTTTACACGCCAGCGGCTACTCGGGATCATGGCGAAACGAAGCAAGGAAGATCTGGCCACACTGAGCGAACTCATGGGGTCGGGGAGAGTCTCTCCCGTGATCGACAGGAAGTTTGGGCTGAGCGAAGTGGCAGAGGCAATCCGCTATCAGGAGCAGGGGCACGCGCGGGGCAAGGTTGTGATTTCTCTGGAATGAGAAAGCTGAGCAAGCCGGATCGGTCACGAAGCTAGAACTTGCGCGGCCGATCAACAGATCGCGAATGGGATTCGACGGAGCCTGCGCAGTGTGTTTGGGATCACAGTGGTTTTCCACAAGAGAAGCACACACGGCAGTAGGGCATCACGTTCTGCGCGAAGTCCTAAGCGCCTGTCAAAGTTGACAGTTATGCAAGCACCCTCGAACTCGAAGCACGTTGGTGTCCATTTTGTGGTTCAATCGGGGCCCATTTTCTGACATACTTGATTGTGCCCACCAGGTACGGCCAAACCCAACAATTGAATAGTGAGGTTGCAGCGATGTCGGCAAAGTATGTCTTTGTAACGGGCGGAGTTGTGTCCAGTTTAGGCAAGGGCCTTGCGGCCGCATCGATCGGTTGCCTGCTCGAGAGCCGCGGCCTTCGCGTAAACATGATGAAGTTCGACCCGTATCTCAACGTCGATCCAGGAACCATGTCGCCTTTCCAGCACGGCGAGGTCTTTGTGACCGACGACGGCGCGGAAACCGACCTGGATCTGGGGCATTACGAGCGCTTCACGCATGCTCCGCTTTCGCGCGACAACAATCTCACCACGGGAAGGATCTACGAGCAGATCATTCTGAAGGAACGGCGCGGGGACTACCTGGGCAAGACGGTGCAGGTGATTCCGCACGTCACGAATGAAATTAAGAATGCGATGCGGAAGGTTTCGTCCAACGGCCACGACGTAACCATCGTGGAGATCGGCGGGACGGTGGGCGATATCGAGTCGCTGCCATTTCTCGAAGCGATTCGCCAGATGCGTCAGGAACTTGGGCGCGAAAACACAGTATTCGTCCACCTCACGCTGGTGCCGTGGATTGCGGCCGCGCAGGAATTAAAGACAAAGCCGACGCAGCACTCGGTGAAGGAGTTGCTCTCGATCGGGATTCAGGCGGATGTGCTGCTCTGCCGGAGCGACCGAAACCTGAGCCGCGAGATGCGACAGAAAATTGCCGCATTCTGCAACGTGGAGGAGCGGGCGGTCATCGGAGCGACGACGGTTCCTTCGATTTACGAGGTGCCGCTGAACTTTGCGCAGGAAGGGCTGGACGGGCTGATTCTCAAGTACCTGCACAAGGAAGCTCCCGAAGCGGACTTAAGCAAGTGGAAGGATCTCG
>NZ_JBARMD010000042.1:0-11212 GCF_049802275.1 Occallatibacter sp.
TCACGTTGAGGTATTTGCGAACCGCGTCGTCCATGGTGCTGGAGTCAGCCAATTGCTGCTCCCTTTTTTCCCACTCGGGCAGCGGCCAGATCTCGGCGCTTTTGCCATCGGTGGAAGTGACATAAAACTGCGTAACATTTGTCGCTTCAACCAGCTGCTTGAAGGCGGAGGGCATCTTAAGCCTCCCCTTTTCATCAACCTTCGCTGGATGATTGCCACGAAACATGCTTGTCGTTCGCCTCGTACTCGGTGTTAAAGCTGGTTCCGAATCTGGGTCGGTGCTCCCGGAATCAGCTCTGAAGTGGGTGAGATCGGAGTATTCTTGCTTTGGAAGTGAGCCCTTAGATCCCTTTTGCTCCACTTCACTCCACTTCAGACACGATAATAGCCCAGGGAGTTTTCCACTCCAACGACAATTTCTGTTGAAACCCTGCAACTTTAGGGGGTTAGGGACAAAACGGACGCAAATTCCGTTTCTGGGAAGCTCCTAATAGGGGAACCCAAATCAAGGCCACAAGATATGGTGTTTATCGTTTTGAGTCTCCATGTAGAATTGGCACTTTTCAAAAGAGTCGGTTGGCCTTATAGGAGAACAAAAAGCGAAACAGCCGCAGTTTCGAAATTGATTAGTGGTAGGCCGACGCTTAAAGAAGGCTGGCGATCTATGCGGAGGGTTCGGATTCGGCGGGCTTGCGACGGCTCGCGACAATCCTGAGGAGGTAGATGAAGACCAGCGTATTCACCCCCAGCAGGCCCACGCGCACCCACGTCAACCGATGGAAGACCTCGAATATCTCCCATGGCAGGAATGAAGCGGTAATCGCAAGGGTCAGATATTCGCCCCAGGCCTTTTCGAGGTAGAGGCCGATGCCCTCTGCAAGGCTGAGCCCAGCGTAGCTGAAGGCCAGTGCGCCGATTCGCTTGAGGAGCGGATCATTGATGAGAGAAGCCCGGTTGTACAGGAAGTTGACGAAGCGGGACTCAGGATTGAACCGCAGCAGGTCGCCGATTTTGCTTATGACGTCGTCGATGTCTTTGTGCATCAGGCGCAGCGCGCCTACCCCGACCGCAACGAACATTGCGGCCAGAAGAAACTTGTAGGCCGCAATCAGTACGAGCCATCGATTGTGTTTATGGCGCTCATGGTCGAGCTGCGGATTCGATTCAGTCATGCTTTCCGGCAGTTCGAAACCTGAACGAACCGTTCCCTTCATCTTACGTGAGCGGTCGTTGGGGAGTTCACCGGAATGGATCGGCGCAGCCAGGTCGGAATGAAAGGCAGCAGGTCTGTCACGACCGCCGAAGCCGGGTTGTTTTGTGGACTGGGTCAAAGTGCGGCCTGAATCCTCGAACCGTTCGATGCTGCCAGAACGCTCCATGAGAGTAGTCAATTCGCGGACCGATGGCAATACATCAAGTTTCAAACGGACCAGACTCCCGTGACCGGGGTAACCGCGGTAGCCTTGTTGATCTGGCACAGCCCGGTTGGCGAGCACTTGATGGCCATTTCGCTTAGTGATGGCTTTTCGAGCGTTCTTCTCCGAACTCCGCTTTTTCCGCTAGACGTGCGGACAGGCGGCCGTAGCGCTCTACTTTTTCAATTTGAGCAGTGCTTCGCGGTCGATAATGTTGCCGTCGAAGATTTCCGTGGAGATGCGGCGCGCATTCCAGACATTGACGGTGGGATCGCCATCGAGAACGAGAATGTCGGCGCGGCGGCCGGGCGCAATCTGTCCCAGTTCACTCCAGCCAAATTGAATCGAATAGTTGTTGGTGGCTGCGGCGATGGCTTCTCGCGGACTGAGGCCGATGCGCACCAGCATTTCAAGTTCGGTGTGCAGGGAGATGCCGGGCATGGTGCCTTTGACGGCTGCGCCGGAAGCGGCGAGATAGTGAGGGTAAGCGGTGTAGATCGTCTGATTGATGCGCCAGAGTTGCATGGCGTAGAGATCGGCTTTTTTGCGCTGGCTCTCTTCCATCCAGCGCACCGTCACATTGGGCAGGTGCTTGGTCCAGGCCGCGAGCGGGTAGTCGAGTTCGCCCGTGCTGCGATTGGACGGCATGGACATATCGATTGGATTGAGAACAGAGGCAGCCGGCTCTTTCCACAGATTGCGATGATCGGGAAGATTGAGATAGAAGAGGCTGAAAGTGGGCATCAGGGCGGCGTGATGTGTTGCGATGAAGTGCCCATAGTTGCGGAAGTGCGGATCGGCGGGAGGCAGATGCCCGGCGTAGTCGTAGGCCGTAGTGGCCGCAGCCCCGTAGGGATCGCCAACGAGCGGCCGCTGGAGTTCGTCAGGGATGACACCGATTTCGTAGCGGCTCATGTGCAGCAGCGCGTCGACGCCCGCATCAATGCCGACGCTGTAGGGCGTTGAAATGAATTCGCCGTAGGTGACGAGGCCGAGCTGGTGTGCGCGGGTGATGATCCACTGAGTATTCGCGGCGGTAATATCCCAGCCGAGCCACAGGACGCGCGTGCCGAGATGTGCGGTGGCGTTGATCTGGTTGGCCGTGTCTTCCGGACTGAGTTCTGCGGGGTGCGCGCCTTCACTGAGTTTTGCTGTCCAGTTATCGTGTCCCATCAGCAGGCTCCAGTTATCCGTGGAGCCGACCGAATCAAGCAGATACAAGTGCGGGCTGGGATTTGCGTAGAAATCGATATGACCGCGGCGGTCGTCGCCGCTGGCAACGATGGTGGTGACGCCCATGTAGAGATGTGCGTTGGCCTGCCCCTGGCTGTTCATTCCCGTAAAGCCGTCAATGAGACCGGGGATGATGAACTTGCCTGTGCAGTCGATGACCTGCGCGACTTTGGGTATGGGAATGATGAAGCGCGAACCGACATCGGTGATTTTTCCGTTCTGGATGATCACGATGGAGTTTTGCTGATCGAGCGCGGAGCGGCCCCAGTCAGTGACGTCAATGATGGTGCCGCCGATAAGGACGAGGGGAACCGGAGCAGGCTTGGGCGCGACCTGGGGGAGAGGTTGCGACGAGGAGGGAACGCAAACCGACAGCGCCAGCAGCATCTTTGCCAGCACGATACGTAGTGGTCGCATAAGAGAAAGTTTATCTACTGGATTGTCGCACACGGCCATGTCCGGGTTAGATGGCGCAGTGAACAGATGCGAGACAGAGATATGGGATGACGCGTGCAAATCAGGCGTTCTCAAAGGACATCTGTGCCTGTAAAGAATTCATCGGCGTCAACTCGCAACCAGTGTGCGGCGCTTGCGCGAATGCAGCAGAGGCAGCACCTGTGTGAAGGCTTCGTCAACGCTGAGTCCATACCTGGCGCGAAGAGATTCGATCTTGCCGTGCTCGATGAACTGATCGGGCCAGCCGATGCGAACGACGGGAACCGCAATGCCGATCTCCTGCAATGCTTCAATGATGGCTGAACCGAAGCCGCCCATCTTCACGTGATCCTCAAAGGTGACGAATGCGGCGACGCGCCGCGCGTAGGCGGTGAGCATTTCGCGATCGATCGGCTTCACGAAACGCGGATTGATAACTGCCGCGGAAAAGCCGTCGCGCTCGAGACGCTCGGCAAGTTCGCGCGCCAGCATGGTCATGGGGCCGAGGCCGAGAATCGCGACATCGGAGCCATCGGCAAGAACTTCCGCTTTGCCTACTGGGATTGGCTGCGGCTCGAGTTTGCACTCGACGCAGGCAACGGCTCCGCGGGGATAGCGGATGGCGCTGGGGCCGTCGAGGGTGAGAGCGGTGGCCATCATGTCGGCGAGCTCGTCTTCGTCTTTGGGGGCCATCAACACCATCTCGGGGATACCGCGCAGATAGCTGATGTCAAAGAGGCCATGATGCGTTGGACCATCGTCGCCGGAAAGTCCGGCTCGATCCATGCAGAAAACTACCGGAAGCTTCTGCAGTGCAACGTCATGCACAACCGGATCGAAGGCGCGCTGCAAGAACGTGGAGTAGATAGCGCAGAAGGGCCGGTAGCCGCGCGTGGCCATGCCCGCGGCAAATACGACTGCGTGTTCTTCGGCGATGCCGACATCGAAATAGCGTTTGGGATGATGCGGGCGGAAGAGATCGAGGCCGGTTCCATTGGGCATCGCGGCGGTGATGGCCACGACGCGCTCATCCTTGTCGGCGAGTTTCACCAGCGTGTTGGCAAACACCTCGGCGTAGGTGGGCACGCCGGCAGGCTTGGTCATGCCGGTCTCAGGATCGTACGGTCCGAGTCCGTGAAATTTCTTCTGTCCATCGAGCGCGGGCTGGAAACCGCGGCCCTTCTGCGTGAGCACATGCAGCAGCACAGGGCGATTTTCAGCCTTGAGAAATTTAAAAGTTTCGATCAGCAGCGGCAGGTTGTGTCCGTCGATGGGGCCGAAGTATTGCAGGCCAAATTCTTCGAACATGATCGATGGCCACAGCATGCTCTTGGCAGCTTCTTCGGCGCGGCGTACAACCTCGACCGCGGTCTTGCCGCCGATCTTTTCCACGATGCGACGCGCGGAGTCGTGCAGGCGGTTGTAGTGCTCGTTGGTGACGATGCGATGGAAGTAGCGAGCGATGGCGCCGACGTTGCGGTCGATGGACCACTCGTTATCGTTGAGGACCACGATAAGGCGCCTGGTCTGATCGGCGATGTTGTTGAGCGCTTCGAACGAAATGCCATTGGTGAACGCGGCGTCTCCGGCGACGGCGATCACGTTCTCATGGCCGCCGGCTAGATCGCGCGCAACGGCCATGCCGAGTGCCGCAGAGAGCGCGGTTCCGGCGTGGCCGGCACCGTAGCAGTCGTGTTCGCTTTCGGTGCGCAGCATGAAGCCATTGAGTCCGCCGGGCTGGCGGATGGTAGGGAATCGATCGAGGCGGCCGGTAAGAATCTTGTGAATGTAGGCCTGGTGGCTTACGTCAAACAGGATGCGGTCAGCAGGTGTATCGAAGACAGTGTGGAGGGCAAGGGTCAACTCGACAACACCGAGATTGGGCCCAAGATGTCCGCCGGTTTTGGAAAGGGTCTGGATGAGGAATGCGCGAATCTCCTCTGCCAGTTCATCCATCTGCGCGGGGTTGAGGCGCTTGAGGTCGGCCGGCGAGTGGATCGTCTCAAGCAATGCGCCCATGTAAACCCCTCTCCCCGGATGTGCCGGGAATTCGTTGGCAAATAGCCTCTAGAGGGCTACCGCTTGAAATGCCAGCTTTGCCAACCAAAAGTATACCAATGGGCAGTTTCCGGCGCTGGAATGTTAGACGCCAAATCAACCGTAAGGTATTGCTTTGATAGGGCAAAACGGCGCAACCGGAGGCACGATTCACGCTGATTGTGTACGATTCTTTGGGGATAGGTGTGCCGATGAAGGTGTTGCGAGTGGTAATGGAAATGCGCCGGGGACTTCTGTGCAGCGCTGTGATGGCTGGAATTCTGGGCTTTGCTGGTTCGGGATCGGCCTGGGGACAGTTGCCCATGCCGGGTGAACAGCAGGCGTCGCCGAATCCGTTGCCGAACCCCTTGATGGACCCGACGGCGAAGCCGGGCAAGGTGCTGCTTTTCGATCTCGATGCAAAGTTTGCCAGGGACGTACGGGAACGCGGGGGCGTGGCATTTGCGGATTGGTTTGCGGAGGATGGAGTGGCACTGAACAATGGACAGGCACCGCTGATCGGGCTTGTGGCAATCGCGAAGTCCGCAAACTGGGACCCGAAGGTCTATCAGCTCACGTGGACTCCGACCGATGCGCAGATGGGGCCTTCTGGCGACATGGGATACACGTGGGGACATTTCGAAGGTCACAGCAAGGACGCCGCCGGAAATCCCGTGACGACTTCGGGGCGTTACATCACGGTGTGGCGCAGGCAGGCGAATGGGACCTGGAAAGTCGCGCTCGACGCGGGCGCAAATGAACCGGCAGCCGCGGGCGATTGCTGCAAGCTGCCGAATTCGTAGGCTTCATCGCATGCTTGGTTTTTGATCCTCGCCGGAGGCTAGGTATGCCGGACGCGGACAAGAGGCGAGAACGTCTTAAGAAGTTATCCGCGATATGCCTTGCGCTTCCTCAGGTTGTGCGCGAAGACCATGGCTCGCACGCCACCTTCACGGTGTCGAAGAAGGTCTTTGCGTATTACCTCAACGATCATCACGGCGACGGCATCGTGAGTGTTTGCTGCAAAGTGTTGCCTGGCGATAACGAGAGACTGATCGCCGGGAATCCAGGGAAATTCATCATGCCTGCTTTCGGGCCGCGCGGCTGGGTCGGGCTGCGTCTCGATCGGTCCACCGTGGACTGGTCCGAAGTTAAGGAACTCGTGCGGGGCAGCTACGAACAGACGGCACCAAAGAGACTGCTTAAGTTGCTCGAAGCAATCTGACGAACACACGTCTTCCACAAACGCGGGCCCCTGGTGCTGCGGCGATTCCCTTCCCCGCTCAGAACCGTCAGAATGGTGGGTGGACTCAACCACAACAAATGCGCGCACCGCTCGATGGCTCGACGATAAAAGGCGTCGATCGTGCCTGATATTTTGCTTGCGCGTTGCGGTGCACACGCTGGCAGGCAGTTTCATCGCTCTCACGCTTGGCTTGAACGCAGCGGCGCAGGATCCCCAGCAAACAAATTCATCGGGTCAGCAGACCACGGTGCACGGCATTGTGCGCAACGGGGTTTCGGGTGAACCGCTGGCCCGTGCGCTGGTGCGCATCAATGGCGACGCCTCGACTGGCGTGTTGACAGATGGTGAGGGGCGCTTCGAAATCGCAAATGTACCCGAGGGTCCGCAGGAGTTCACAGTCGTGAAACCGGGATTCATGGATGAGATGGAAGCCGGCGCAGACAGCAACGCACATAACACCCACGGCTACGGGCACAACGTCATCATCGCGGCACCGATGGGCGACGTGGTGTTCACGATGGAACCAACCAATGCAATTCAAGGGCAGATTCAGCTTTCTACCGGCGACGCGGCGCAGGGAATCCAGGTCACGCTGTTGCGGCGCACCGTGCAGGATGGACGCGCTGTATGGCAGTCCGAGGCCAACGCGAAAACCAACAGTGAAGGCTTTTACAGGTTTGGTGGACTTTCTGACGGCTTGTACGCGGTGTATACGCAACCTGCAATGGACAGCGACGCAGCAACCGATCTGGTGGAGAGCGGAAGTGGAAGCAACGTGGCGCGCGAGGGCTATGCGAGCGTGTTCTACCCCGATGCGCGCGACCTGGCGGGTGCGGCGAAGATCCGCGTCGCTGGTGGCGAATCGACGCAGGCCAACATTGCTCTCACGCTTGAGCCGTTTCAATCGGTGACCGCAAGGGTGGCCGCACCAAAAGCCAGTTCCGGGGCTGACAATGTTTCGGTACAGGTGGGGGATGCGCAGGCGCATCCGCTGCCATACGCCGCTCAATATGACTCCGCCACGCACACGGTTCAGGCATCTCTTCCAGACGGCACCTACACCTTTCTTGCGATGTTGCCGCTGAGCGAGATCATCCATGTCCGGAATGCTCGAAACGGCGAAAGCGTTGGTCTCTCTGCGATGGCTCCGTCGCCGATCTCGGGCGAAGTTAGCTTTGCCGTCGCAGGTCACGCGGTTTCCAACCTGCGGATTCCCTTGTCGGAACGAGGCAGCAATTCCATACAGGTGTCGGCCGCACGGGATCCGAATGGAGGCGCACAGACGGGTGATACGCGTATATTCGTCACCCTGAGCCAGACCGGTGGTTGGATCGGCGACGGTATGGTCAGCAGTTATGCCGAAGGTTCAGTTGCAGCCTTGCTGGAAACGCAACAGCCGGCGCCAGGTTCGTACTGGGTGCACACGAGCATCTCTCCGAAAACGCTATGCGAAGCTACATTTACCGCGGGCGGCGCAAGCCTCGCTCACGAGCCGCTGGTGCTGGGTATCGCGGGCACTGCGGCCCCGCTGGTTCTTGCCTTGCGGGACGATTGCGCACGGCTGACGCTCTCGCTGCCGACATCGGTGGGACTGGGCGCCGGCGAAGAGCGCTTTTACACCGTGTACGCTGTTCCCGATTTCGATTCAACTGAAGATGTGGTGCCGCAGACGCTGCGGCCTTCGTCGGGCGGCAGGATTACGTTGACGGGGCTTACGCCGGGCAACTACCACGTGTACACATTCGCCAAACCGGTGGCACTGGAGTATCGCAATCCGGCGGTGCTGGCGTCGCTACAGGGTCAGGCGGTTGCGGTTGCACCCTCCGTGGAGACGGAACTGACGGTTGAGGTGCCACAGCAGTGAGGCCCGGCGGATTGGCAATGCGACAAGCGGCTCTGTGGCTCGGGGGAATATTGGTGTGCGGTGCTGTGGTTGCGATGGCGCAAGTAACAACACAGTTGACTGCAGCCAATCAGATGTCAGGACCGTATCGCATCGCCGGCGTTCTGGTGAACGCGGCCACAGGTGAACCAGTGCGCAGAGCGACGGTCGAGGCGCTGAAGTCCGACGACAGCCACGCGGTGGCCTCGTGCGTAACCGACAACGACGGACGATTCGCACTCGAGCGGCTGGCTGCAGCTAAATACCAACTGACCGCATCAAAGCGCGGATTTCGCTCCGCTTTTTACGACGAACACGACCAGTTCTCGAGCGCCATCGTGGCCGGCCCGGACCAGGACCCGACTCATCTCGAATTCAAGCTCATGCCGGGGGCAGTGGTGCGCGGCGTAGTGACCAGCGACGACGGCGAGCCTGTCGCGGATGCACGCGTGATGTTGTTCAAGCGGCCACAGTTTCCAGGAGCGGGCGAGCGGACTGTCCAGGTAGATGCGTCCCCTACTGACGATACCGGCGCCTACGAGTTCAGCGATCTTCCGGCTAGTGAATACCTGCTGGCGGTGGCGGCAGAGCCGTGGTACGCGATTCACGAAGGCACTCCGGCCAAGCGGAATGCAGCGCTCGATGTGGCATACCCAGTCACGTATTTTGATTCGACAACGGAGGAGGGATCGGCAACTCCGATTGTGCTGGCGGGGGGAAGCCGAGTGGAGGTGAACATCGGTATGCATGCGGTGCCGGCGTTGCATCTTTCCATCGCGGTTCCGCGCAAACCAGATGGCTCGCTGGCAAGACCAGAGCTGCAGCAAATCATCTTCGGAAACGTAGTGGGAGCAGAGAGCTCCGGTTTCCTGGACGCTTTGCAGACAGGTTCAGTGGAAATGAGTGGCATCGCGCCGGGCCATTACGAGCTTACGCAGGGCGAACCGCCGCGCATTGTGGATCTCGACCTCGCCTCGAACCAGCAGCTGGATGCGAATGCGGGCAGCGCAGCCATCTCAGTGGCGGGACAAGTGGGCATGACCTCGAGGGCGCCGCTTGCAGAGGAGATCACCGTGTCGCTGCAACGCGTAGATGGCGGAGCAGGACAGAGCCTCTATGCTGCGCCGGCACTCCAGGGGCGCTTCAGATTCGACGCTGTGCCGCCGGGCGAGTGGGCGGTGATGGCCACCGCCGGCGACAAAGCGTTGCCGGTTGTGGCAGTAAGTGCAGGCGGTGTGCAGCGGGCCGGGAACATTGTGACACTGAAGGAGCGAGCGACAGAGTTGCAGGTCACGCTGAGTGGAGCGGTGACGCGCGTTGAAGGCTTCGCGCGGAAGAATGGCAACGGATTCGCCGGAGCAATGATTGTGCTGCTGCCGAACAATCGAGCGCTGTGGAAGGCGCTGACGCGCCGCGATCAATCGGATTCAGACGGAAGCTTTGCGCTCCCCGACGTGGCTCCAGGTAACTACACGGCAATTGCCATCGAGGACGGATGGGCTCTGGATTGGAGCAGCCCCGATGCCATGGCACGCTATCTTCGCGAGGGCACAAGCGTCACAATAACAGAGCAATCGGGAGCGCTTATCCGTTTGAGTTCGCCCGTGCCGGTCCAGATGCGGTAACGCGTTTCGTGGAACCGGGGGCGAGAAGGTAGTCTATGAGGGTACCGAATTTAAGTGACGGCACCCGCACTATTTGCCCACGGACCAAGACCAGTCCCTGGGGACCTCGCGGGCAGAGGCCAGTGATGGCTGATGCGTCGCACCATTGTGCTGAGGAGAATCTGCATTGAAGAGTAAGTTGCTGTTTTTGATCCTGGCCGCGGCTTCGGCCATTGTTGTTCCCATCTCTGCTAGAGGCCAGGTCGCTCCAGAGCGGCCGCCCAAGGATTTGACCAAGCCGGAATACAAATACGACGCCTATGTCGGCTACGCATACACAAGCTTGAACCAGGTCAACCAGTCACGCAGCGGCCTGGGGGGCATCGATGTTTCGGCCACGCGCGGATTAGGCGATCACTTCGGAATCAAGGGGGATTACAGCCACTATCTGTGGAACGTAACCGCAACGAACCCTGGAAGGCCGACCGTGGATATGTTCCTCGGAGGCGTTGTGATTCGCGGAAATCTGTTTGAAAGGTGGAGCGGCTATGCCGAGGGATTGATCGGCGGAGTGCACACCGGCGGCGTATCCATTGAACCAAGTGTTTCGTTCGCCGGGGGCGGCGGCGTCGGCTTGGACTACAACAGGAACGCGCGCTGGTCGCTTCGTGCTTATGGCGATGACATTGCGTCGGCTTTCACGCTGGTTCCCTTCCAGCCAGGCTTCTCCGCACACACGCGCTGGAACGCGCGCGCCGGCATCGGACTGGTGTACCACTTCTGATCTGACAATCAGTAGAAAATGCGAATGGGCGGAGGCGTGAGCCTCCGCCCATTGCGTTCGGCTTAGAGTTGCGGGAGAGAAGCGACAAGGTAAGTCAGCGATATGATGCCGCTGGGAAAAGTGCGCGAGTCCTTGAACTGCAGCGGCCAGCGGCGTCCTTCCGGAACCAGGGGAATCCCGCCGCCGAGAAGCACGGGAATGATCGAGACTTCTACGCGGTCAACCAGGCCTGCATCAAGCAAACTGCGAAACGTTGAGCCGCCGCCGAAGAGCCAGATGTCTTTCCCGGATCCACGTTTCAGTTCCCTCACAGTTTCGGCCACCCCTGAGCCGATGATGGTGACGTCGCGGTGCTGGGCCTGGTCGAGCGTGGTAGAAGCGACAAACACCTTCATGCCGAATTCCCTGGGCGAGCGTCCTTCGCGCAGGATTGCCTCGTAGGTGTGTCGCCCCATCACAGCGGTGCCGAATTGGCGAAACATTTCGCCGAAGTTCATGGTCGGGTCCTGGATGATCCAGTCGAATTCACCCCTTGGACCGGCGATGAAACCGTCGAGGCTGGTGGCTACGCTATAG
>NZ_JBARMD010000043.1:0-6055 GCF_049802275.1 Occallatibacter sp.
TGGCATTCAGCGTGTTGTGGCGGCCGGGGACATGCAACTCGAACGCGCCGAGCACGCCGGTGGGCGCGTGCACTTGGAAGTGCGAGAAACAGCCTGCGCGCGGTTGGAGAAATTCGAGGCGGTAGTCGGCCTCGGGCGCCATGCCGTAAGTGAAGACACGCCGATGTACGCGCGGCAGAATCGCGGCGAGAGCGGCATTGTCGATGCATGCCGTTACGGCTCCATAGAACGGGACCTTATCCATGAACGCGAGGTAAGCGTGCTCCACATCATCCATGTCGCGATAGCAATCCATGTGTTCACGGTCGAGATTTGTCACGACGGCAAGGATGGGCGGTAGCTTGAGAAACGATCTGTCGCTTTCGTCAGCCTCGGCAACAAGGTATTGCGTGGTGCCGAGCCTTGCGTTCGAACCCAGCGCGTCAACACGGCCGCCGACAACGACTGTCGGATCCAGTCCTCCAGCCGCAAGTACCGAAGCAACCATTGTCGTCGTTGTGGTCTTGCCGTGCATACCAGCAATAGCGATGCCGTATTTAAGGCGCATCAACTCGGCCAGCATTTCGGCACGCTGAATCACGGGAATCTTGCGAGCGCGCGCTTCAACAACCTCAGGATTGGCGGCTGAAACGGCGGAACTGGTGACGACGACCGTGGCTCCTGCGACGTTGGCGGCCTGGTGCCCCTCATAGATTGTCGCGCCCAGCTGGGCCAGGCGATCGGTGGCCGGGCCGCGGCGCAAATCGGAGCCAGAGACGTGAAACCCCATGTTGAGCAGGATTTCGGCAATACCGCTCATGCCGATGCCGCCGATACCGATGAAGTGAGCGTGCTGTGAGGTGACGAACATTGCTGGCGAAGCTTCAGGTTAGCACCCGGGGTCAGTCGCCAGATTTTAGTTCTCAGCGTTCAGTACTCCCTGATTCGCGATTCAAAGTTCACCGCTTCGGTTGGGGAGAATGGAGTGGATCGAACTCGCAAATGGGAGCACGCACGCACAATGGAGAAGAACTGTCGAATTTGAATCGCGAAAAACATGCAAACCTTTTGTGGAAAACTGCAGATTTTGGGAGGGGGGTGGGGGTACCCATTGATATGGACCGGGGACATGTCTGACATGTGAATGGACCGGCCATCGACAAATTCGTTTCGGCGATCGACGTCGAGTTTCATCGATCCGAGTTCCGGTGTGCATGTAATGTCCGTCCCAATTCCATTGTGCGCCGGGAAGCGGAAATTACCTGCAAAGTTCGGGGCATGATTTCTGCGCTTGATTTCAGTCATTTAGATGGAAGAGCGAGCACGCCTGCATTGACAGCGCGTTGGAGTGCACCCCAAAAGTGAGACAGATAAGCGTTGAGGTGTACCCCTATTTCCACGATTCAATTCAGAAACTTGGGAAGCAGGCCAGGTGGCCTTCTGCCTGACCGAGAATATTTGTTGCAACGAATAATGACCCTGGGGCGTCCATTACGTAGATACCTGCGGTTTCCCGGCGCTTCCCTGCTGGCAACTCCCGAACTTGGCTTCCAGCGGAGGCTTAGGCCAGCTGTGACCTTAACCCCGTAGCCCGGCGCGTGGCCCGGACTGAAATATGAAAGGAAATTACAACAATGAAGCGTTTCGCAATGACTCTTGGCGTGTTGTCGATGGCTTTTCCCATGTTGGCGGTGGCTCAAACTTCGACCTGGGTTCCTGATAAGGCGCACAGCGAGGTCGATTTCGGCATCCTGCATATGAGCCTGTCCAAGGTGCACGGACGGTTCGGCAATATCGGCGGACAAATTGTGTGGAACGACGCCGACATCACCAAATCCACCGTCAACGTGACAATCGATGTGGCTTCCGTAGACACAGGCGTGGCGCCGCGAGATACCGACCTGAAGAGCGCCGGCATGTTTGACGTTGCGCAGTTCCCGACCGCGACCTTCGTGAGCACGAGCGTGGCGAAGACCGGCAAAGGTCTCACCGTCAACGGCAACCTGACTCTGCATGGCGTCACAAAGCCCGTGGTGTTGCAGGTCGAGGGTCCGACTGGACCGCTTCCCGGCATGGGCGGCAAGATGCACGCGGGTTTCTCAGCTACGACGACGATCAGCCGGACGGCATTTGACCTTGGGACGAAGTATCCTGCTGCTGTGCTGGGCGATGATGTGCAACTGATCATCGACCTCGATGTAGTGAAGCAGTAGTTGCAGAAAGGCCCGAATCGCTCGATGCGGGCCGTTTCCGTCAGGCTGGTTTGGGGAAGATATGGCAGCGTTGAAACATGAGATTGCGCAGGAACGCCCATTTTCGAGCGTCGAGGAAGAGGCGTTCCTGAACCTGATGCGAACGACGGACTGTCTGCATCGGGCTTTCCAACGCAAAACACGGGACTGGGGCATTACGTCAACCCAATACAACGTACTGCGCATCCTGCGCGGTGCCCAACCGCAGGGGTTGACCTGTTCAGCAATCGGCGATCGGATGATCACGGCGGAGCCTGACATTACACGGCTGCTGGCTCGAATGAAGACCCTGAAGCTGATCAAACAACAGCGCGATAAGAACGACCGCCGCGTAGTGTGGACGCAGATCTCCGCCACAGGCCTTGAACTGCTTGGCAAGATGGATCCGGAAATCACGCGTGCCCCGAAAGAGTTGCTGGGACATCTGGATCGGAAGGACCTCACCGAGCTAACGCGCCTGCTTGAGTTGGCCCGCAAGAATTGCGTGAGTACGCAAGCGCCTGTCAGCTGCACCGGCGAGACATGCGAAGTGGCTGAAACGACAAACAAGTCTCTCTAAAAGCTTCGGCGCCGCCCTCAAGCAGCGCCGAAGCGAATACATGGATCACCGCAGGATCAGCGGGTGACGATCTTTTGCGCGACAACCGCTTCGTCGGCGTCGGACTTAATGATCTTGTTGTGCAGGCAATAGAGAGCGAGCTCGAGCCGATCAGAGACACCCAGCTTGTCGTAAATCTTGCGCAGGTAATTCTTGATCACCTGCTCGGTCGTTCCCAGTTGGAATGCGATCTCCTTATTGCGTTTGCCCTGGGTAATACAGGTGATGATCGCTGTTTCCTTGGGTGAGAGTCTCGGCTGGGTGCGCGGACTGACGAGTGCAGCGGCCTGGGCGCGATAAGCTTCGATGACCCAGTTCACCGCCTGATTGTCGATCCAGGTTTCGCCGGTGGCGATACGACGCACACAGCGAACCAGCAGGTCTGGTGAGATGGAGCGGGAGATGATGCCGCGCACGCCGCGGCGATAGAGATCGACGGTCTGCCCCTCGTCGCTGGTGATGGCTTGCACGATCAATTTGACATCCGGGGCTACGCGGAGCACGTCGGGGATGGCATTGGGCGCACCGACAAGCAGTCCACCTTCAATCAGAACCACATCGGCGGGGTGGCGTTCGAGCGCCGCGCGCAGATTCTCAAGCGAGTCGGCCTGAGCCACAACGCGGATGTCGTCTTCGAGCGCAAAGATTTTGCGAATTCCCACACGATAAATAGCCTGAGAATCCGCAAGGATAATGCGGGTGGTTCCCGGCTTCACGGGTGTGTCTAGAATTTCGCCATCAGGTGTTTCGTCGAGAAGTTCCATAGGTGGCTGCTAAAAGCCGTCAATCCAGGACCTACTGCTCCACGAAATGATATTCATCGATAGTAGCAGCAGCCTGATAATGACTTTGGCTTATGGAGCAGCGTACCACACGTCCACGACAGTGAACTAACACATCTTGGGGAGTGCCGAGCACACTTCCGGGCATGCGGAGATGGAAATCGAGCTCCTCGCCGACGTTGATCGGGCCCGTAAGTTCAAGTAGTACACCATTCGCCGAAACGTTGCGCGTGACAGCCGGCTGGTCATGCAGTTTGTCGTCAGCCATCTCGACCGGCAACGAGAGAGGGAATCGCACGGCGCACCTGACTTCTTTCAAAAAGGTGCCTCGTCCGGTCTTGCTCATTTCCTCGGGAGGATTCGACTTGGAGATCTCCATCATGCGATTTCCTTTTTCCGCTTATTCGCCCACTGCTGAATGTATACAACTTCTGCGGTAGAACCTAGAGCACGAAAGTTTAAAAGTAGTAATCGGTTAGGTAACTCTGCCGGGAGCATTTGCATCAGTTGCATCACAGCGCGTGCAGAGAATATCAGAAAAACGAAGTCACCTGCGTATATATAAAGTCACATCTATATATAAAAAGCCGCCGATCCGCCTACCCACTCCTGATTCCTGTTGTGATCAACGCCCATCATCCTCCCGCGTCCCAGGCGCACGAGCGACAAGGCAGGGGTAAGAACGCCCCCGTCCGGCCACATATACAGAATCCTGATTTCTGCCTGCGTGAGTCCGAACGGCGTATCAATTGTCGGCTCGAAACGCATCCGCTGTTGCACGAGGTAATTAGACCGCTCTTCTGCGGGGATGGCCTCAAGACGGCCACGCGACGGCTCAAACTCGATTCCCTTCCCCGCAAATGAAAAAAGCGGCTTGAGAAGGAGGTCTCCATAAACCGTGTCGCTCTTATCAGTGGCAGGCAGCGGTACCCCGGCGGCAGAAAGAGAATCGCGACCTAGGCCTGCGAGAAAATCGTCGACAAATACAGCAGGCGGAACAACGGCAAACCGCCCGGCGCTGGAAAGCCAGGGAATGGAGAACTTGCTGATCAGGAAATACCAGTTGGGATGTCCCGCCCACTCCACTTCCCAGGGGTGCGAAAGATCGAACGGTAGCCGGATGTTACGGGCGATGAGTTCGTCGGCAATGGCACGATTGTAGATGCGATGAATGGGGGTGAGCCGGCCCGCTGCATCACGATAGTGCAATTTGTTGCCAACCGGTTCGAGCGAGGCAATATCTACAAGAGAAATGCCAAGGCGCTGCGACGTGACGTGAAAATCAGGGAAGGTTTTCTGATGCAGCGGATCAACTTCAGTCAGGACGACGTTTTCAGGGTTGTGACGGCCCACGACAGTGCGTCGAAGAAGATCCCAATACGCCTTCTCGCTGAGTCCACCAAGAAAGGTGGACAACGACTGAGGCAAATCAAAGACTTCGCGATAGGCGGAGCATAGTTCTGCCTGGTACGCGAAAACCGACGGAAAGGCCTGAATCTCGACGAGCTTCGGCACGAGCTTCCCTGAACTGGAACGTACCCAGGCAAAGTCGGCGGTCAGGAAGTGGGGATGAGCCGTCTCATTGGCGACATCGAATCCTGAGGGAATTGCGCGGCGCGCCGCAGCCAGATATTTTGTATTGGCAATGAGGTATAGCGCGAGGACTGCCCCCTGTTCAGCTATCTCATCAAGTTGGGCATGCGACAGGAAGATCGGCGTCTCCGCCACCCGGAAATGAATTGGCCCACCGCAACGAACCTCAAGGTTTGCCAGCAGCCGTGCGTAACCCTGGGCTGTAAACCGCTCATTGAAGGAACTGCGCATTTCCTGAATCAAGTGATCTCCTGAGACGAACAGAATCTTCACATCGAGTCGTTAGCCGATTGCGGGGAACGACAAGATGCCTCCGAGGAATTAGTGGCTTGGGGCAGATTGTACCCGACTCCGATAGATCACTTAGGGAGTAACAGTAACGTGACCTTTTGGTGACGGTTACCGTTCATTTCTCATAATGCGAGACTAGTAAACGTTATCTAAACATTTTCTTGCGTGACCTCAGTACTTTTGTTGTAACGCCTTGCCACGTTTGCGTTAGTCTTCTCAGCAGATTCCGTTGTTCTTTTTCTGAGGTGTAAGCCAAATGTCTTCGTCATGGTTGAAAGTTTCATGCGTGGCTCTCGGTTCGGCTCTTGCTCTGTCCGCAATTCCAGCGGTTGCAGCGCCTTCCACGCATTTGAGCTCGCCAATTGTTGTACAGCCGGTGTTACGGCTAACTGACAGCTCTCCGATCGTGGTGCAGCCGATTCTGCGCATGGCCAGCTCACCGATCGTGGTGCAGCCGATTCTGCGCATGGCCAGCTCGCCGATCGTGGTGCAGCCGATTCTGCGCATGGCCAGCTCACCGATCGTGGTGCAGCCGATTCTGCGCATGGCCAGCTCACCGA
>NZ_JBARMD010000044.1:0-36530 GCF_049802275.1 Occallatibacter sp.
ATCCTGTATATTCCAACCCGTCGCTGGGCGTGGGCGCCAGTCGCGTGGTTTGCCCTGCTGCTCGCGTTGTGTGCCTTCTCCACTGCGGGATGGCTGGTCTTTCCAGGGCGCCTTCCTCTTTATGCGTGGCCGTTCGGTAATGGCGCGATGTGTTGCATCATCATGGCCGGCGTGGTGACCTCATCCATCTATCGATCACTGGTCCGCGGCACTCTGCGGACTTCATTTCTCGCCTTAGGTTTCGGTCTCCTGGTGTTTGCCACGGGATGGATGCTTACGCCGCTCGGCATCTCGAAGATCCGCGCCACGCCAACATGGTCGCTCTATAGCATCGGAGCAGCCGTTCTGTTGTTCACATTGCTGTACTGGATTTGTGACGTGAAGCAGTGGCAGCGCTGGGCTTTTCTTATCAGACCCGCAGGCTCGAATACTCTTCTGACCTATCTGCTGCCCGATTTCTGGTATTTCGCGTTGAGCGTGGCGGGGTTCACCTGGCTCGATGCGCGCTTCAATAACGGTGCGGCCGGAGTAGTGAAAACATTGGTGTTCACACTACTGATGCTGGCGGTCGCGGGAGTCTTGACGCGAGCCAAGTTGCGCCTTCAGCTCTGACACTGTCCGTTCCACTCGACGATTTTGCTCCTAGCGAGAAATCGTGAACTTCGTGGCCAGCGTAGCATTCGACGAGCCAGCGGCGAAAGCAGTGTACGCGCCAGGCTCGACGACCCATTGATGATTCCTGCTCCACACTGCAAGCTCGCTTTGCTTCAAATGGAAGTTCACGCGTTTCGATTCGCCAGTCTTCAGGTGCACGCGCGAAAAAACCCTTCAGGGCTCGATCAGGCACTTCCACGCTGCTTACGTCGTGGTGCAGGTAGAGTTGCGCAACCTCGTCGAACCTGGCGCGGCGCCGACAGCGCGGCGCAATGCGCATCTCTGTGGGGCAAAGGTTCAGTCGAGTACCAGAATCGATCTGAGCCGTTAGCCCTCAATTCCGATCTGTTCCGAAGAGCTTGGCGAGTTTCCCGAGAGAGGACTCCCATAACTTCTTATGCCATTGTTGGTCGGAAAGCGCCAGGCCGGCATGCGTTACATCCACTGTTGTCCGTCCAAAATCACCGAGCATTCGGATCTTCACCACGCTCGGCTCTGCCTCCGCATTGTGCTCCCATGTGAAGAGTAGTTTTCCTCTCCTGCAAACCTTGTACGAGCAAAGAACCCCGGCGCGTTCTCCGGCCGCGCTCACGTAACTGGCTAAAAAGGAATCTGTCCCGGCGAATACTTCCGTGCTGCCTTCGATAGCGCCGGGTGGTGAAAACCATGCCTCGATGTATTCGGGAACGGTGAGCGCCTGAAATATTCTGTGTCGATCAGCATTCACACTCGCCGCTACCGAGATGCTAGGTGGTTGCGTTGTGGGCAAGTATCTCTTCCACTCACCCGGTGTGCGCGCTGAGATTCCGGAGAATGTAATTGTGCTCATAAGGAGATCCCTCAGCCCAATATCTGCATCTTCGTTGCCCTCGAACTGCCAAAGCGCGTATTTGTGACGAGGTGGGGGCTGACGGGATGATCGCCGCGGATACAGATGCGGGCTGCAAAAGGTGGTGACTCAACTTACTAGATAGAAGAGAGCAACTATCCGTGTCATGGTATTTAACGCTTTTCGAATACAGATATCGGGAAGCAGGGATGAGTCGCATGTAAATCGGGGCCAATGGCTATGTAAGCGGGATAAGTTGACCAACTTACCCCTGAGCTATGGCCTCGTGGCGTCCTGCAGAATGCAATCTTTGGAATTCTGTCATATCTTGACCAGTTTCTGTATCCTCGATCGATAGCTACGGCTCAGCGGAATCTTTTCGCCGCTTATCAGCAACACATTGGCATCGCCGTCTGCTTCGTTCCTGATTTCTTTGACGAATTGAAGGTTTACGATCGCCGAACGGTGAACTCGGAGGAAAGAGCTGGGGTCCAGCCGGGTTTCAAGTCTTCCGATCGTTTCACGAAGAAGATGTGACTCGTTTGCGGTGTGAATTCTGACGTAGTTTTCCTCCGCCTCGATCCAGCAGATATCTCCCATCGACAAAAACAATACCCGTCCGCGAGACTTGAAGACCATCCGGGTAGTGTATTGCTCTTTTCCTGAATTCTGCATTTCAGCATGACCGGCTATCTTGTTTGACGCCAGTCCCTCCCGAGCCCGCTGAACCGCTGCATTCAGTCTCCCGATCGTGAACGGTTTGAGCAGATAATCGAGCGCATGGAACTCAAAAGCGCGAACTGCCCATCTATCGTTTGCGGTTACGAAAACAATTTGTGGCAACCTGCCGGCCGGATCCAATAGAAGAGAGTTGACGACGTCGAAGCCATCTGTACCAGGCATGCTGATATCAAGAAACAGAAGATCAGGCGACACAAGTTTCACGAGTTCGATAGTCTCGCATGCTGTCGCGCATTCGCCGACGATCTCAATGTCCTCGATGTCATTCAATAGTTGGCGAAGCTTTTGACGGGCCAACACTTCATCGTCTGCTAGAACTGTGCGGATCATTACTTACCGAACCTTGCAAGAGGTTTCATGGCGGGGGCGAATACACGATGGTTTGACCTTGTTGTGCGCATCGTTCCTTGGACCAGGGCTCAATTCCGTCCGCGCATGTTGAGACCGTACCTTGGTGAAGGCTCGCCAATATCCGGTATACCGCCGACGTCAGCTTCGGGGGATCCCAGAAGCAATCCGGCGTGAATGTCCTTTGCCGGATACTGCAATGCATACGCAGGAAACATTTTTCCCTTCTCGCCTCGCATGTCTACGAATTCGAGTGGGCGGCTGTGTTTCTGTACCCATTCATCGGCTTGCTGATCGATTGCCTGGATTTGCGTCTGGCCCAACTCCAGGGAGAGTTTTCGAAGATCATTTGCAACGAGGGCAGAGGCCTTTTCACTACCCTGCAATGCGGAAACCCGGAAATGAAAGTAGGCCGTCTTGCTGTCTCTTTCCATCTGAATTCCATCGCGCGAAAGAATTCCCAGTACAACGGACGATTTCCAGAAACCATCAGAAGCAGCTTCTTCGAGAAGCGTGACGGCCTCATTGGATGTGCGGGCCAGATCAGGTCTGTGTAGAATCTCCAGTCCGAGCTGGTGCTTTGCAGCTACGACTCCACCGGCTGCGGATTCGCGTAATAGCTGGAACGCGCGATCCCGATTAACGGCGTCAGGCTCTTGCAGCAGCATAAGCGCGAGGTCGTACTTTGCAGGCACACTGTGCAGTTTGGCCGCAAGTTCAAACCAATGTCTGGCTTGGGACGCATCTTTCGGAATGCCGAATCCCAATTGATACATGAGTCCCAGATAGCGTGCTCCCGCGCCATTGCCTTTCTGTGCTGCATCGCGAAAGAGTTGAGCCGCGAAGACAGGATCCTTGCGCTCGCCTAGGCCCCAGACGTACGCTACTCCGAGGTTGACCTTCGCACTGATCAATCCGCCAGAAACCGCGCGCCCAAACCATTGTGCGGCGCGAGCAGGATCTCTTTTTACGCCGATGCCGGCCTGGTAGAAGAAGCCGATCTCTTGCTGGGCACCCGGATCTCCGGCGTTGGCGGCCTTCTCGTACCAATAGGCTGCTTGTGCCTCATCGCGCGGCACACCGCGACCTGCGAGATATGCGGCCGCCAGCTCGATCTGCTGCTGAATCGAGCCTCTCTCGGCGCCGCCCTGGATTCGCGGAATATCAGGATCGATCGCGAGCGCAGTTCGCGATTGTGAGATGGCGAACAGCATCGATGCGATGATCGCACCGGGGAGGATTGAGAATGCACGTTCACTGCGATGGCCAGTCATGATGCCTCCGGTTCGTTGGGAAACGGTGAACTCTGAATGTTGTGTTAAGGCGCGGTTGGGCCCAGAACGACTCCGGTATCACGATTGGGGAAGCCGGATTCCGAATGCGCCAAGTTACCGAGCAGATGAGAGCGAGTTGCCGCGACTTAATAAGTCGAGTGTCACAATTCCTTACTCGCTGTCCGGGTCAACGCAATCGGTTGGGTCTTGTCCGAGTGAGTTGCACCTTGCTATTCACAAACACCATCGTTCCTTCAATGACTGAGAAAGCTATCCAGATACCGCGTGCAGTTTTCTGCACCACCGAGCCCGAACTAATATTTCAGTTTCTCTGGTCGTATGTGCGACCGGAGAATAGGTTGTCCTCCTAGACTCGTTACTGTCCCGATTGTAATCAGCGTGAAAAGTGCAGTTCGTCTCTTCCGCGCACATGATGATCAGGCGCAAGTATCGTTTCGTCCTCGCGATGACACAGTTCGTCACAAAAAACAGGCGCTCGCCTATCTTGCTTTTGGGATAGAAAAACTTGTGTGGGCTAGTTCGAAGCCCGGATGCTTTCCTCTCCGATCTATCTATCGATGGAGTTCAAGCGACTTTTCGTCGCACGAGCGTCACTGCGCGGAATGAAAGCTAATCCTTGAAACTTCTCTTTGCCGTGGCTTTTTGGCAGTCTCTCCGGCTTCGCTCGTCCAATCGCCAATGCCGAGGCACTGTCCAAAATCGGACAAGTTATCGCGAAAGCGAACAAATCCATCGGTCCACGAGCCTCCTCAATCCGGGTAAGTCATTGAAATCAAGGCGGCTGACTTCCTCGACGAGATGGCATTCGACTTGCGGGCAATTAGATGCTGCAGCACTTGCTGACTCGAGGGACAAATCTCAATAGCGCTTGAATGGGAGAGTCCATGGCTATCCGGACGTTGATTGCTGATGATGAACTGCTTGCTCGCCAGAAGCTGAGGCAGCTTCTTCGTGATGAACCGGATATCGACATCGTAGGCGAAGCGTCCTCTGCGCGCGAGGTCTACGAACTGGTGCGCGCGGCATCCCCACAACTCTTGTTTCTCGATGTGCGCATGCCTGGGATGGACGGGTTGGACCTGATCGCAGAACTCTCGCTCTCAACCGGAATTACTCTTCCTCGCGTGATCCTAACTACGGCATATGATCACTATGCCTTACGAGCGTTCGAGTTGAATGCGACCGACTATCTACTGAAGCCGTTTAGTGCGGAGCGGCTGCGCTCGGCGGTCATGCGTGCAAGAGATCAACTTCGGACGGGCGAACGAAATGATGATCGCAGTCAGACTAGGGACGGAGCGCCCGGACAATACACCGCCCGCATCATCTTCAAGTCGCGGGGACGCATTCTGTTCCTCCCCGTCTCCGATATACGCTGGATAGGTGCAGAAGAGAATTATGTCCGCATCTGCACCGGGACCGAGACGCACCTGCTGCGGGAAACCATGAATTCGATGGAGCAGCGTTTGGATCCGGAAACATTCTTGCGTGTACACCGGTCAGCGATCGTGAATCTGCGCTATGTCAAAGAGGTCCGCACCGAGACCCGCGGTGATTTTATGGTTCATCTGATCAACGGACAGAAGCTCGCCATGAGCCGTAGTTATCATGCCCGAATCAGTGAATTGCTAAGCCGCGCAGGATGAGTAGTGGCTGGAACTTCTAATTGCAATGGCAGCGGACCAGCGCAAGCAATCACAGCAATACGTCGTCCTTCCATTTCTGTGTATAGACGCCTGACATCGTGTGAGTCTTGAAGCCATCAGCAGACTGTGCGAACAATGCGCGCCCGTCTTACAATCCAAACAGTCCGAAAAATTTAGCTCATCCTTCACCAGATTTGCGTGTCGGAAGAGCGCTTGAATTCCTTGCAGAAGGAGAGAAATCGCCTTGAGGATACTCATCTCAGTTGCAGCTTCGGCATTTCTGTTGACTGGAGGAATGGCCGGGCAAGGCCTGAAATCCGAGAATCCAGATCAATCCTTGCGCGTTCCCGCGACCCCTCTCGTTGTCCACGATCCGTATTTCAGCATCTGGTCGATGGGAGACCGGCTCACTGACAGCGCGACCCGTCATTGGACCGGAACCAGGCAAGCCCTTAATGGACTTTTACGGGTAGACGCGAAGACATATCGCTATCTGGGCGACGCAGACAGCGACATTGCTGCTCTGGAAGAGACGCATCGCGAGATAACACCGACTCGCACGATTGTGACCATGCAGTCTCCGGAAATCGAGTTGAAGTTAACGTTTCTGACTCCTACCTTTCCCGACGATCTTGCGGTAATGGCGCGACCGGTGACGTATCTTACCTGGGACGTGAAGTCGCGCGATGGAGCAACGCACACCGTCGCGCTCTATCTGGATGCTGATGGCAACACAGCGGTAAATCACCCCGATGAGAAGGTGACGTGGTCGCGTGCCGAGATCCAGGGAATGCATCTGCTGCGGGTCGGCAGTTCAAAGCAGCCGGTACTTCAGGATTGGGGCGACAACGTTCGCATCGATTGGGGTTATTTTTATCTGGGGATTCCGAGCGGAGAAGAGGCCGAATACATTGCAGGAAACCAGGCCTATCGTGATGATTTCGTCAAGACCGGCGAGATCCCGACGGACGATGACCTCGATCAGCCGAGAATGCCGCAAAGCCGCTACCCGTCGCCGCCGGCCCTGAATGTGGTGCTGCCACTGGGCGGCGTCGGAGCAACAATCGTCACGCGTCACATGTTGCTCGGCTATGACGACGTCTTTTCGGTTGAGTATATGCGGCAACGGCTATTGCCGTATTGGCGCAAGGAGTTCTCAAACTTCAGTGCATTGATGAAAGGGGCTGAGAGCGATTACCCGAAGATCCAGCAGCGCGCTGAACAATACGATGCCGATTTGTCGCGTGATCTGCGCCGGGCCGGTGGCCCAGACTATGCGACGATTGCGACGCTGGCGTTCCGACAGGCAATCGCTGCCCATAAGCTGGTTCAGGACGACGCCGGCATTCCCTTCTTCATGCCCAAGGAGAACTTCAGCAACGGTTCGATCTCGACCGTTGACGTTCTATATCCTTCGTCGCCGATGTTTCTGCTCTTAAATCCCAGGCTAGTCGAAGCGCAACTTGAGCCTGTGGTGCGCTATGCCGAGAGCAGCCACTGGAAGTTCCCTTTTGCGCCGCACGACCTTGGAGTCTACCCGCTTGCTAATGGACAGCTTTACGGTGGTGGCGAAGTAAGCGAAGAGGACCAGATGCCCGTGGAGGAGTCGGGCAATATGATCCTCATGTTCGCGGCTCTCGCACACGCTGAGAACAATGCGGCATATGCTCAGAGGCATTGGCCGCTGTTGACGAAATGGGCCGATTTTCTATTGGAAAAGGGCTTCGACCCGGAGAATCAGCTTTGCACGGATGACTTCGCCGGACATCTCACGCACAACACGAATCTCTCGATCAAAGCGATCGAGGCCCTCGCCGCTTATGCGCAGCTTGCTGACAAGATCGGAGATCATCCGGCGGCGGCGAAGTATGGAAGTGCGGCCAAAGGCATGGCTGCCAATTGGGTAAAGCTGGCGGCAGATGGGGATCATTACCGTCTTGCCTTTGATAAGCCCGGTACATGGAGCCAGAAATACAATCTCGTTTGGGATGTCATCCTGGGGCTTCATTTATTCCCGCAAGAAGTAGCAGACAAAGAAGTGGCCTTTTACAAAGCGCACATGAAGCCTTACGGCTTGCCACTCGATAATCGGGCTGACTACACCAAGCTCGACTGGACGGTATGGTCGGCGACTCTAGCCACAAACCCTCAAGATTTTCGATCGCTGGTCGATCCAATAGTGCAGTTCTTGAACAAGACTCCCGAGAGAGTCCCAATGACAGACTGGTACGACACGGTGACTGCCAAGCAGGTTGGATTTCAGGCCCGTTCTGTCGTAGGCGGCGTCTATATCAAGATGCTTGCCGATCCGGTGACATGGAGCAAATGGGCCAACCGCGCAGACAAAGGTTCACCGAAGGTGCATTGAAATAAGCTCATGGACCTGAACCCGCGCTGGCTCGCGTCTAAATGGCGATCCGAGCATCCCGCTCAGGAACGTCAGCATCCAAGCGCCAGTTGATGGTTCCATGAGATTGAAAGCGCGTAGATGATTGAGTAAGTACACAATAGCAACGAGCGCCGCACGGCTCCGGAGCGCATCCAGCAACAATGAGCCGGAAGCAGGCTGTGTAATCACAAAGGAGAAGGAATGAAGAGTTTTAAGTGGATCTTGATCGCAGCCGGAATGGTCGCAGTTGGAAGCATGGCGATCTCGTTAGCGCCCGACCTTGTTCGCTACGCCCGAATGCGAGCGATGTAAGCACGCCCCTCGGCATTCTTCCCCGCCACACGACACGCCGGTTCTTGCCCAAAAACGACGGAGGGCTTGCCATGGATGTCTACCTCCGCCTGGAGATTTCGCGGTTTTCTGCCTTAAGCAAAAAACCGAGCCATTTTGATCCTCTTTGCCCAAACAACGAATCCGAGATTCTTAGCCTCGCAATGAGCCAGGCGTAGTTTGCCGACTTACCGTTCGATGTAGAATTTGGTGGTCGCCGACCTATGCGTTTCAACCTTCCCCGCGTATCTTCATTCCTCGTTGTGCTCGCCGGCACAGCGGTCCTGGCCCAGGAACCCTCTGCAAGCCTCCGCCAGGCGGATGCCGATTATCGCGAGGGCGTGGAAGCGCTAAACCGCAACGATCTCAAAACAGCTCAGTTAAGGTTCGAAGCCGTCACTCGGCTTGCGCCCGCAGCGGAACAGGGGCACAGCGCTCTCGGAGCGGTTCTGGTGCGCGAGGGTCAGTGGGCAGCCGGTATCCGCGAGCTTGAGAAGGCACTGACGCTCAAGCCCAATGACAGCGTGGCGCAACTGAACCTGGCCATGGTCTATGCGCAATCCGGAGCGGCTTCCAAGGCGATTCCTCTCTTTCGGAAACTTGACGCGGATGCGAGAAGCACCCAGCATCCGTTGAACGCAGCGGTGTTGGCGGTATATGCGCGGGCGCTTGCTGAAAGCGGAGAAACACGTAGGGCTATCAGCGAAATGAAGGAGGCGGTTGCGCAAGATGGCCGCAATGCCGAGTTACACGATGAACTCGGAGCGATCTATGCGATGGAGAAAGACTGGGCGCCGGCGGAGCTGGAATTCTCAGAGGCGATACGCCTGAAAGATGATCTTGCCAGCGCCCATCTGCACCTGGGACTTGTGTTCGAAGCCGAACGGAAGCCTGGAGCGCTTGAGGAATATGCGAAGGCGTACTCCCTCGCCCCCAGCGACCCGGTTATCGTGCTTGCCATGGGCAAGGCTCTCGCGGACGCTGGACGCGATTCCGAAGCAGTCCCTATTCTTGAGCACGCCGTCGAACTGCAGCCCAAGTCGCCTGAAGCCGCATACCAGCTCGCGATTGTGCTGCAGCGTGTGGATCGTGTTCCGGAAGCCATCGACTTGCTGAGGAAGGTTGTTCATTCCGAGCCTGCGAACGTGGCTGCGCTCACCGATCTGGGGATGGCACTTGCGCAGATACATAAAGCCACCGAAGGCATTCCGTTTCTGAAGAAGGCTGTCACGATCAATCCGGGTGATCCAACCGCACATCAGGATCTAGCCGCGGCATACATCCAGATAAACCAGATCGATGATGCTGTGGTGGAGTTGAAAGCAGCAATCAAACTGTCGCCCGATTCTCCACAACTCCACTATGACCTTGGGACGGCCTACAAGCTTCAAGACAACGCGACCGATGCAATTCCAGAACTTGAAGCGGCCGCAAAATTGAATCCTTCAGGATATGAGCCGCCGTATGTCCTTGGGTTGCTTTACCTGCAGGTAGGTCGCTACCAGGACGCGGCACAGCAACTCGAATCATCGCTTAAGCTGCATCCGCAAAACGGCGAAGGCTGGGCGACGCTGGGTAGCGTTTACAGCAAGCTCGACCGCTTACCCGAGGCCGTTGTGGCTCTGCGGAAAGCGATTGAGCAGATGCCTGACCAGTCCGACTCCCATCTGCTTCTTGCCTCGGTGCTGGTCAAGCAGAACGATACGGCGGGAGCCGTCGCGGAGCGCAAAGTTGCGGCCGACCTGATGCGCAATCACATGAATCTGCAGCGTGCTGAGGTGGCTACAAACTCCGGAAAGTCACTCTTGGCGAGTGGGAAGATCGATGACGCGATCGTTCAGTTTCGTGAGGCGCTTTCATTTGACCCCGGCTATGCGGAAGCCCACTTGAGTTTGGCTGAAGCGCTGGGCAAGCAGGGGAAATCTGCCGAAGCGGCTGCCGAGCGCGCGCAGGCTGATAAATTGAACAAGCCACCACAGTAAGATCTCCGCACCGGCTCTCAAACCGCGGGTGGATATACATCCCCGCCGGCGCTGGCCTATACTTTCAGTGGCACTCACGGCGTCCGCCCTTCTTCCCTCGCACCGTCGGCTCTCGCTTGCGCTGATGTTTGCTTGCACCCGCTACATGGCTAGAACACGCCGCGAACTGCCTTGGCTACCCGCATGCTAAGCAGCTCCGCGCGACGTATCTTCGGCATTCTGGCAGTGACGTATGCCGCGTCTCTGGTTTCTTTGCGTGCCATGCATGGCGCCGAGCAGGATGCGCGTGCCAAAGAAGCCAGTCTTCGCAAGGCTTACGCCGATACGGTGCGCGAGACTTACAACTTCCCGTTCGGAAAGGGAAAGATCTCAGTTCCCGGAAACGCCGCCTCAGTGGGGAATGATTTTATTGAGCCGAGCGCCTTCATGGATGCGCAGTATTGCGGTCACTGCCACCAGGAGGCCTACCACCAATGGCGCCAGGCCCTGCACTCCAATTCCTTCCGCACCCCGTTCTACCGGACAAGCGTGAATATCCTGCTGCGTACCAAGGGAATCGAATTTGCGCGGCACTGCGATAGTTGCCACAACCCCATCGCGGTGCTGACGGGATCCCTGAATCCGAATTCGCAGGTCGATCGGCTTTTTGATCGCGATGGTCTGACGTGCACGACCTGCCATTCGATCCAGAGCGTGGCGTCAAAGGTTGGAAATGGTGGATTTGTCATGGCCGTGCCTTCAGCGCTGGTCGATGAGAAGGGGAATCGCATCCCAGGCATGGTGCCGGACTCCGAGATCCTCGCGCATCTCGATCGGCATTCCAAAGCCGTGATGCAGGACATCTATCACACGCCGGAATTCTGCGAAGCCTGCCATAAGGCGAACCTGCCCCCGACCTTGAACGACTACAAATGGATTCGCGCGTTCACTGCATACGACGAGTGGCAGAACTCCAAGTTCTCCAATCGCAATCCTCTGACCTTCTATACCGCCGACTTTACCACCTGCCAGGATTGCCACATGAAACGCGCCCCCAACGTATTACCCGAGCCCGGCGCCAAGAATGGCACGTTTGTTTCCCATCGCTGGCTGGCGGGCAATACCGCGGTTCCTTTTTACTACGGGTTCAACGAGCAACTAGATCAGACAATTGAATTCCTGCGAACCGGAAACTATCTCAACGTTGATATCTTTGGCTTGCAGATTGGGGAAGGCGGAATGCTTGCAGCTCCGCTCGGTACCGTTCCGTTCCACGTAAACGCGGGCGACGTTCTCGAGGCTTACGTCGTCATTCAGAACAAAATGATCGGTCACTCGCTCATTCCTGAAGTTCGCGACCTCTACGAGGCGTGGGTAAAATTCACGGTGACCGCGGCAGATGGAACGAAGATCTACGAGAGCGGCTTCCTCAATCCTGACGGAACATTGCAGGCCGGTGCGCATAGTTTTACTAACCGACCCGTGAATGTAGTGGGAGAGTTCGTCGAGAACCATGTGGTCTCCGCGATTCATTCCGTCGCGTATGACAACACTATCCAGTCAGGACGATCGGCCCTGGTCCGCTATCAGTTCCGTTTGCCGACTGGGGCAAAAGGGCCATTCACGCTGCAGGCGCAGGTAAACTATCGCCATTTGCGTCAAAGCTATCTCAACAATGTTTTGGGGCCCGATCATCCGGCCTACCCAGTGGTTGAAATTGCGTCGCGCAGCCGCATCATCGACATTGGCGACAATCAACCCACGACGCCATTGCCCGCCGATAATGAGGACTGGATGCGTTGGAACAATCTCGGCATTGGGCTGCTCGATCAATTGCAACACGCAGATGCCGTCAACGCCTTCCAGCAAGTCGTACGGCTTCGTCCGGACTATAAAGATGGATACATCAATCTTGGCCTGACCTATATCGATTGGGAAAAATACGATGAAGCCCGGCAGCCACTCGAAAAGGCTCTGGCTCTAAAACCGAATGATGCGCGGGCGCTTTACTACATGGCTCTTGTCGAACGCCGTTCTCGGCACACCGAGGCCGAAATCGCCGATCTCGAGAAAGTGGTTGCACAGTATCCTGATTGCCGCGACGCACGCCGCGAACTTGGGATTTCGTACTACCAGGAGCATCGCGCCGACGATGCTATGGCACAGTTCAAGGCGCTGCAGGCAATCGATCCCGATGATCTCGCCGCCCATTACAACCTGGCGATTCTGTACCGCCGCAAAGGCATGAAGCATGAGGCCGAAGTCGAGGCCTCGCTGTACACCATCAAGAGAATTGATCCGTCCGCTCCAACGTATTCGCTGGACTATCTGCGCAAGCATCCCGAAATTTCGACCGAAAGCGTTCCATGGCACGTGCACAGCAATGTGCACACTCCACCTCCGGCTGCAGGCGGGGGAACACCGTAAAGAGGAAGCAACGAGTGGGTTATCGCAATCTGAATCGCCGCACATTTCTTCGTTCTCTTAGCCGCACCGCGCTGGTATTGCCGTTCGCCGACATTGTTGCCCTTGCCTCAGGCTCGCAGGAGGCGCCGCCTAAACAAGCCCCGAAGCTAGGACCGCAGGAGCGGAGCTACGATGCAAGACCCGCGCCTCCGCCCCCCGGCCCGAAGTCGCCCATTGAAGGCACGCCGCTCGGCGTCAGCTTTGTGGAGGTCGCTCCGCAAGCAGGTCTGACCGGCAAAACCATTTACGGAGGCGAGTTCCACAACAAGTATCTGCTCGAAACAACAGGCTGCGGACTCGCGTTCTATGACTACGACCATGATGGATGGCCCGATCTGTTTCTCGTGAACGGCTGGCGTTTGGAGGGTTTTCCCGCGGGCCAGGAACCTCATTGCCGGCTCTTCAAAAACAATCGCGACGGCACTTTCACCGATGTTTCAATCGGGTCGGGCCTCGAGCACAAAACCGGCTGGGGCCAGGCGTGCTGCGTGGGCGACTATAACAACGATGGGCTCGACGACCTTTTCGTCACTTACTACGGACAGAATGCGCTCTATCGCAACAACGGCAACGGAACATTTACCGACGTTACAAGCCAGGCGGGATTGATCCAGCCCGGGCCGAAGATTCGCTGGAATAGCGGATGTACCTTCGTTGACTATGACAAGGATGGGCATCTCGATCTCTTCGTTGCCAACTATGTCGATTTTGACCTCAAGACTGCGCCCCTGCCGCAGGATGGTCCATGCACTTACAAGGGAATCCTGGTCGCCTGTGGCCCTCCGGGACTTCCTGGGGGAAAGAACATTCTCTATCACAACAAGGGCGACGGCACATTTGAAGACGTCAGCGAGAAGAGCGGGATGTGGACTGCAGTCGGCACCTACGGGCTGAGTGTCGCTGCCTCAGATCTCGACAATGACGGCTGGCCTGATATTTACGTCGCCAACGATTCTGCTCCGGCCACGCTTTATCTCAATCAGAAAGATGGCACATTCCGCGACATCGCTATCGAGGCCGGCGCGGCCCTTTCCGCTGAAGCAAAACCTCAAGCCGGCATGGGCGTTTCCATCGGCGACTACAACCGCGACGGAAAATTCGACGTGGTCAAGACCAACTTCGCCGGCGATACCGACTCGCTGTATACGAACATTGGCGACGGCAACTTCGAAGATCGTACCTACCCCGGCGGCCTGGGCGTCAACACGCGGTTGCTTGGTTGGGGCGTGGGTTTCTTCGACATGGACAACGACGGGTGGCTCGACATTCTCATGTCGAACGGGCATGTCTATCCTGAAGTCGATAATTCCAAGGCGGACCTGAAATACGCCGAGCACAAATATCTCTACCGCAATCTGCGCAACGGCCGCTTCGAAGAGGTTACCGACAAGGGCGGACCGGGGATCCTGGAGAATGCACCGGCGCGCGGCTGCGCTTTTGGGGATTACGACAACGATGGCGACATCGACATCGCGGTGAACTGCATCAATGCACCGCCGCAACTTTTGCGATGCGACTCAACACTGAATCGAAATTGGATCAAGATCAAACTCGTCGGCACCAAATCCAATCGCTCGGGCATTGGCAGCCGCGTGAGCGTGTCCGCTAAGACCTCGCCCAGTGCTACAAGTCCTCTCGTGCAGATTGATGAGTTGCGCAGTGGTGGAAGCTATTTCTCGCAAAACGACCTCCGGCTTCATTTCGGATTGGACCAGGCCAAGCAGGTGGATACGGTGGAAGTGCGCTGGCTGAGCGGACAGGTTGATCAGTTCCACAATCTCGATTCCAACCATCTCTATGTCCTCGAAGAAGGCGGCAAAATCCTTAAGTCGGAACAACTCATTCCAGCGAAGCCGAAGGTGTAAGCATGCGTCTTACCGGTTGCTCTGCCGTGTATCTTCTCATCGTCTTCGCGACAATCTCCATGGCCCAGGAACCCGTGACCTGCCCATGGTTTTCCTCCGGAAGCGCGCAAACAGTACTCGGCGGCCCAGTAACGTTGCACCTTCATATGGAAGAGAACGGGCAGGGGCTTTGCGAATTTACTTCTCAATCCGGGGACATCTCCAAAATGTTGCGTATCCTCGTCGGCAAGGCGGACAAACATGTATGCCCCCCGGGAAGCACCCAAATCGAGGCGCTTGGAAATGACGCCATGCAGTGCCGACGCCCGGATGAACAGGGGCACACATGGGATGCAATTGCCGGACGAATGCGGGATACGTTCTTCGTAGTTACCACGAGCAATGTTCCCGATGCGCTTAAGATACCCGCAGTTGAAGGACGCCCTGCGGACCAATACGGTGCCTCCATTCTCGAGCGAGCTGCTGAGCAGGTGGTCGGCAATCTCGATTGATTGGGATGAGGAAGAACGTCATCGAATATTCTCTGCATCTGATCCTCTAGACGTATCTCGCCATGCAAAAGCGGAGCCGCCCTTGCCGTTCATGCTGTCAACATGGCAGAGTTGATGTTTCGTGTTTACTTGCGCTCCGGAAACTACGCAGCCAAGGCAGCAGTCTGAAGCAAACATGAGCAGAGAAGGGAAGCCCGATGTCCATTGGTTCCGCTGAAAACGAGCCTGCGCAAACCGCGCCTGTTCGGCCGCGGTTGATTCCGCACGGAGTGCTCATCCCCTTCGCGTTGGTTACGGCACTCTTTTTTCTATGGGGCATTCCCAACAATCTCAATGACGTCTTGATCCGTCAGTTCATGAAGTCGTTCGCGCTGTCCCGTTTCCAGGCCGGACTGGTGCAATCTGCCTTCTACATGGGCTATTTCCTGCTCGCCACTCCCGCGGCGCTACTGATGCGGCGCTTTGGGTACAAATCCGGCTTCATTGTGGGACTGCTCCTCTTCGGCACCGGCGCCTTCCTCTTCTGGCCCGCTGCCATGATCGGCCGTTACCCGTACTTCCTCGCAGCGCTGTTTGTGATTGCCAGCGGGTTGGCGTTTCTTGAGACCGCGTCAAATCCATTTGTCGCACAGATGGGCGACCCCGAATCCGCCGCTCGACGCCTCAACTTCGCCCAGGCATTCAATCCGCTCGGCTCGATCACCGGCGCGTTGATGGGCACAGTATTCATCTTTTCAGGAATCGAACTCAGCGGATCGCAAGTAGCCGCGATGCAGGCTGCCCACACGTACACAGCCTATTTGCGTACAGAGACGATGCGTGTGGTTGCACCCTACATGGTTCTGGGTGCCGTGGCCATCGGCTGGGCAGTCCTCATTGCCGTTACGCGTTTCCCTGTGGTCGCCGGTGAACATCAGGAAGAAGGAGAAAGCCACGGGAAATTTCGTGACCTCCTCGGATATCCCACATTCCTCTTCGCTATCTTTGCTCAATTCATGTACGTCGGTGCACAGGTCGGCACGTGGAGTTACTTCATCCAGTACGTTCAGGATTCGACCCACCAGCACGAAAAGATCGCTGGTTATTTACTCACGGGAACGTTGGCGGCATTTGGCGTCGGTCGCTTCGGTTCTTCGGCCATCATGCGTTATGTGCGTCCCCATCGTCTGATGGCCCTCTACAGTGTGATCAACATTGTTCTCGTCGGCATTGGCGTCCTCTTCCCGGGATGGGTCGGCCTCTGGTCGATTTTCTTCACCAGCTTCTTCATGTCTGTCATGTTTCCCACCATCTTCGCGCTCGGCATTGAGGGGCTTGGCAAAAACACCAAGATCGGTGGCTCGCTCATCGTCATGTCCATCGTCGGCGGAGCCGTCCTCACACCGCTGATGGGATGGATCTCTCAGGAGACGCATCGCATTTCAATCGCCTACATGGTGCCACTCATCTGCTATTGCGTTATCGCCATTTACTCACTTCTGTGGCAGAGAATGCAGACGGCAGAAACAGCGCCTGGGCACTGAATCGGCAATCTCCACGGATTCGCCGTGTAGAGTTACGGCCGGCTCGTTCCCACGATAGACACTCGTTCGGATCTAATGGCAAGAAATTGACAGCGAAGTTGCAAACGCCCGAGACCCGCGAGGGATATGCTCGATATCTTTTGAGCAATCAATGTGCTAGCATGGCCGGAACGTCCCCACCCCGCCCGAAATTTCAGAAATAGCAGGAGGACTACAGCCTTGGCTCTCACCATTTCCGGTCTCTCCAAGACCTATCCCAACGGTGTAAAAGCACTCCAGAACGTCTCACTGACAATCGGGAATCATATGTTCGGGCTGCTCGGTCCGAACGGAGCCGGCAAGAGCACGTTGATGCGCACTGTGGCCACCTTGCAGGCACCCGATGCCGGCACCGTGACCCTCGACGGACTGGACGTTGTTTCGAACAAGACGGAAGTCCGCAAGATACTTGGATACCTGCCCCAGGAATTCGGCGTGTATCCCAAGGTGTCGGCGCTCGATATGCTGCATCATCTCGCCGTCATGAAGGGAATTACCAACAAGGGCGAGCGCAATGAGATCGTGAATGCCCTGCTGCAGCAGACGAATCTCTGGGATGTGCGCAAGAAATCACTCGGCACCTACTCTGGCGGCATGAAGCAGCGTTTCGGAATCGCGCAAGCACTGCTCGGGAAGCCAAAGCTGATTATTGTCGATGAGCCGACCGCTGGACTCGACCCCGCGGAGCGCAATCGCTTCCTCAATCTGCTAAGTTCCATCGGCCGCGACGTTATTGTGATCTTGTCCACTCATATCGTCGACGATGTCCGTGAGCTATGCCCGCGCATGGCCATCATTGCCAACGGCACGGTCCTGCTGGAGGGCTCTCCTACGGAGACGCTGAATGCGCTGCATGGGAAGATATGGTCGAAGGTCGCCGCCAGCGATGACGAGTTGAAGGCGCTCGAAGCCAACCTCCAGGTGATTTCCACCCACCTCATCGCCGGCCAGCACGAAGTGCGCGTGTACGCCGATACCGACCCTGGAGAGGGATTCAAACCTTCTGAATCGGAACTGGAAGATGTCTACTTCCTCAGCCTGGCCCGTCACGCGAAGAACTAGCTACGGAGCGCACATGCGATTGTTTCTGGAATTCTTCATATTCGAGCTGAAGTTTCGTTTCAAAACCATCTCCACCTACGTGTACTTCGCCATCTGGTTCGCCTTCAGCTTCCTGTGCATCGCCTCGGAAAACTTCGGTCCCATCGCGTTCGGCAATGGCAAGGTGCTGCTCAACGGACCGTATGCCAATATCTACAACGACGTCTTCTCTACCTTCTTCGGACTGATCATCATCGGTGCCATCTTTGGCACATCGATCCTCCGCGATTTCCAGCGCGACACCACGCAGATCCTGTTTACGAAACCGATTTCGAAGTTCGCCTACCTCGGCGGGCGATGGGCCGGATCATTCGTGGCAACCGCATTCGCCTTTTCGGGACTGGTCTTTGGTGAGTTGCTTGGAACACTCGCGCCGTGGGCCGATCACACCCGCATCGCTCCGACGCACTTGTGGTGGTATCTGCAGCCGTTCCTTTTTATCGTCCTCGTACAGATATTCTTCATCGGATCCATCTTCTTCATGGTGGCCGCTTTGACCCGGCGCATCTTTGTCGTTTATGTCCAGGGTGCCGGTTTCCTGATTCTGTACTTGATTGGCCTCGGTGCCTTTGAGACAACCCGCAGCACCGCGCTGTTCTGGCCCGGCGTTTTCGACCCCGTCGGAGTCATTCTCAACGATTCCATCACCCGCTACTGGACAGTGGTGGAAAAGAACACCCTGCTGTACTCCTGGTCGCTGCACTCTGCAGGAGGCGTGTTCCTCTACAACCGAGTCCTCTGGATTGGCGTGGGCCTCCTGAGTCTCGGAATACTCTGGAAATTCTTCCCCATGTCACTCGAGGCGCTCACGGCGCGCACCAGCAGCAGGCGCGCCCGCATTGCCCTCGAGCAGGACGAAGAACTGCGGCCGGCTCGGAGCCGGGCGGTTGCCAAAATTCCACTCGTTCATCAATTGTTCGGCGCAGGAACCTCTCTGGCACAATACCTCTCACTCACCCAGATGCGAGTCCGCAACATTGTGCGCGACGTTCCCTTTTGGGTTTTACTCGTCCTTATGGCCGGCGTGGCACTCAATAATGGGCACTACGCCGGCCGCGTGGAGGGAGCAAATGTCTGGCCGGTCACCTACCTCATGCTGCAGTCCGTTGAAGGGGGCGCAATGCTCTTCTTCTACATTGTTGCGACGTTCTACGCGGCAGAGCTAGTCTGGCGCGAACGCGATACTCGCTTCGAGGGTATTCACGACGCTCTGCCGATGATGGAATCGACTGACTGGCTCTCGAAGTTCACTGCGCTCTGCGTGGTAGAACTCGCATTGCTCACAATTGCGGGCATCTGCGGAATCATCATGCAGACGATTGCCGGCTACTATCATTACGAGTTACTGCAGTACGCCAAGGAACTGTACGTCGTCACCCTCCCGCAGGTTCTAACCTTTGCGCTCTTCGCCATGTTCGTGCAAACCATCGTCTCCAACAAGTTCATCGGACACGGTGTCGTCATCGGCATCTTCGTAATGCAGCCTGTTCTTTATAACTTCGGACTGGAGAATACTCTCTACCTGTTCGGAGCCACTCCGCCGTACACGTACTCCGACATGAACGGCTACGGGCACTTTGTCCAGCCGCTGTTCTGGTCGATACTTTACTGGCTTTCGTTCGCTGCATTCCTCGGAGTCCTCTCGATCGCGCTCGCTCGCCGTGGCGCGGAAGACTCTCTGCGTGCACGGTTGCACCTTCTCCGTCAGAACACGCCCGGGCTCGCCCCGGCAGCTGCGGTCTTTCTATTGATTGCCGTGGGCAGTGGAGCCTGGTTCTACTACAACACGCACGTCCTGAATGAATATCTCACCAACAAAGACCGGCGCGTGATCCAGGCTGACTACGAGCGGGACTTCAAGAAATACGAACACCTTCCGCAGCCCAAAGTCATATCCGTCGATACGCAGATCGATATCTTTCCTGAGCGTCGTTCTTTCAGTGGAACCGGTCACTTCCTGCTCGAGAACAAAACGCCCCAGCCGATTACGCAGATCCATATCACCAATGCGCAACAGTCCGTCGCCAGCGTCTCATTCGACCGACCGTTTCGCGTCGTCTCCGCCAGCCCTCGAAACCTCTACGTCATCTACGCTCTCGACAAGCCGCTCGGTCCAGGCGAAACGATGAACATGACGTTCAACATGAGTCAGGAAACTCGAGGCTTCCTTGATGGCCACGAGCGTGCCGAGCTCGCCTACAACGGAACCTTCTTCGACTCGGGATACTTTCCAACCATCGGTTACAGTCCTGACATCGAGCTGAACGATCCTCGGCGTCGCCGCGAAGAACATCTCGGGCCGCTCGAGTTGCTTCCTAAGCGCGGGGATCCGGTCGGCAGTGTTACCAATCTCTTCACGACGCAGTCCGACTGGATTCATTACCGAGCCACCGTAAGTACGTCTGCGGATCAAATTGCGATCTCTCCGGGCTACCTCAAAAAAGATTGGATCGCAAACGGACGTCATTACTTCACCTACGACATGGGCGATGTTCAAACGCTCGACTTCTTCTCGTTTGTCTCCGGCAAATATGAAGTCACGCGCGATGTTTTTCAGGGCGCGAATGGCCCCATCGCCATTGAGGTTTATCACCTGCCTTCGCATAGCTTTGACGTGCAGGACATGATTGCCGCTTCAAAAGCAGGACTCGCGTTCTACGAAAAGGACTTCAGCCCATATCAATTCAAGCAGTATCGGATCCTCGAATTTCCGCGCTACCGCACTTTCGCTCAATCCTTTCCCAACACCGTTCCTTATTCCGAGGGAATTGGATTTATCGAACGGATGGAGAAACCCACTGACATTGATTTCACATACTTCGTCACCGCGCATGAGCTCGGTCATCAATGGTGGGGGCATCAGCTGATCGGAGGCCGCGTTGCCGGTTCAAACATGATGTCAGAAACCCTGGCCGAATATTCCGCCCTGATGACGATGCGCCATCGGTATGGCGATGACAATATGCACAAGTTTCTCAAGCATGAACTCGATCGATACTTGCGCGGCCGTGGCACTGAGGTTCGTAGAGAAGAGCCTCTGGCTCAGGTACAGCAGGAGGCCTACGTCTGGTACCAGAAAGGCGGCCAGATTATGTACGCACTTTCTGACTACATTGGCGAAGACAAGGTGAACCTGGCGCTTCATAACTTCCTGATGCAGTATCGTTACGCCAATGCCGGGACCGCGCAATCGGCACCATATCCCGATACACGCGAACTCGTCGCTGCTCTGCGCGAACAGACTCCTGCCAACCTCCAGTACTTCATCGACGATTCCTTCGAGAACATTGTTCTCTACAACAACCGCGCGGAGTCAGCGACGGTAACGCAGACCCCCGACCACAAATACAAAGTCACGCTAGTCGTGGAAGCGCACAAAGTGAAGTCCGACGGCAGCGGCAATGAGACACCAGAAAAGATGAACGACCTCGTAGATATCGGCGTCTTCACCGGCCCGCGCGATACCGAAAAGCCGCTGTACCTTCAAAAACAATGGGTGCACGACGGCAAGCAGACATTTGAAATTGTTGTAGACAAGATGCCCGCTCGCGCCGGTATCGACCCGCTCAATAAGCTCATCGACCGCGACGCCGACGACAACGAGACTGACGTCACCAAGCAGTAGGTCGCCGCTTTGCTGCCATCGAATCATCGCATTGCAGGCAACATAGCCGGTACTGTTCCCGGCTCGCCGCATACAATGTGAGCGAGCGGAGATCTGGCGGGGCTCAATCATGACGAGCGGCATCTTTGTAGGGCTGTCGACAATCGATCTCATTCACGCTGTCGATGAGTTTCCGCCGGCGAATCACAAAGCCGTTGCACGCAGCCAGGAGGTTGTCGTCGGAGGACCCGCTGCCAATGCCGCCATTACCTTCAGCCATCTCGGTGGGAACGCCACTCTTGTCTCTTCAGTCGGCCGTCATACGCTTGCCGTTCTGGTGAAGGAAGAACTTCAGCGCCGTGCGGTTACTCTCATCGATCTCATTCCGGAATCTGAGGCGACACCGCCGATCTCTTCCGTGTGGGTAAATCGGAACGGCCAGCGCAGTGTTGTCTCAGTGAATACAACCCGTCTTGAGATCGCAGCGCCGCAAGTCGATCGATCGGTGTTGGCAGAGGCGCGCATATTGCTGGTTGACGGACACTCCATGGAAGCGTGTCAGGGCTGGGCAGCGGCAGCGCGCTCCCACGGGATTCCGGTGGTCTTCGATGGAGGAAGCTGGAAACCCGGAACCGACCAGCTCTTGCAGTTCGTAGATACCGCAATCTGTTCCGCCGACTTCCTGCCTCCCGACTGCACCGACGAAGACGCCGTCCTTCAGTATCTGCGAGCGGAAGGCGTACGCCAGATCGCGATTACCCACGGCGGAAATCCCGTGCGATTCACTGCCGACACACATTCGGGCTTCATCGATGTCCCTCAGGTTGACGCGGTGGATACCACCGGAGCCGGAGACATCTTCCATGGCGCTTTCTGCTTCCACACTGCTAGTGGTTCCAGCTTCGTTGAAGCGCTGCGCGCAGCGGTCGGCATCGCTGCGGCGTCGTGCAAGTTTCGCGGAACCCGGGAATGGATGTCCACGCAATGAGCGCAGCACTGGAATTCCAAAACATTTCCGTGTCGATACCAAACGGCCGGGTGCTACTCGATGATGTTTCACTCGCGCTCGAAGAAGGCACTGTCACCGCAATTCTCGGCCGCAGCGGCTCGGGAAAAACCACGCTGCTTCGAACCGCGAATCGGATGATTGAGCTCAGTCGCGGCCACGTCATGGTCGCCGGCACGAATGTCAACGAAGTCAGCATCATTCAACTGCGCAGAAAAATGGGCTACGTCATTCAGGAAACCGGCCTCTTTCCACATTTCAATGTTGAGCGCAATGTCGGCATTGTTCTTGAAGCTGAAGGACAGTCGCGCGAAAAGCGTGTCGCGCGTAGCAACGAACTCCTGCAACTGGTCAGCCTCGGTCCCGCAGCGTTCTCGCATCGCTTTCCGCATCAGCTCTCCGGCGGGCAGCGCCAGCGCGTTGGTCTGGCTCGCGCGTTGGCTGCAGAGCCAAAAATTCTGCTCATGGACGAGCCCTTTGGCGCGCTCGATCCTCTCACCCGCGCAGAGATGCAGGACATGCTTCGCGGCCTTCTGCAGCGAATGGGTACCACCGTGCTGCTCGTGACCCACGATCTGGATGAAGCGCTCTATCTTGCTCACCACATCGTCCTGCTCGGCGAGGGCAAGGTCCTCGCAAATCTCACTCGCGATCAGTTCCTCCACTCGCAACAGCCGGAGATCATCGCCTATGCGCGTGCATTCCGCCGCGGCCAATCCAGCACGTCGCCTCATCCGACTGCAAAGGAGGGGACCGCATGACCACCTCGTTCCTGTCGCAGTATGGCGGCGAGATCTCGACGCTCACGCTGGAGCACCTCTGGCTCACCGGTGCCGCCATGCTGTTCGCGACCGCCATTGCCGTTCCCGCCGGCATCTGGCTCACGCGCTCGCAGCGATGGGCCAAGCCGGTAATCGGCGTCGCCAATGTGCTTCAGACCATTCCGTCGCTCGCGATGTTTGGATTCCTGCTACCGTTGCCGTGGTTTGGCGAGCGAGCCGCGCGCATCGCCATCGTCGCGCTCACCGCCTATGCCCTCCTTCCCATTTTGCGCAACACCTACGCGGGAATTCGCAGCATCGATCCCACCCTGATTGAAGTGGCCCGGGCCATTGGCCTCACCGATGCGCAACGACTGTTCAAGATTGAGCTGCCCCTCGCCGCATCGTTCATTTTCGCGGGGCTTCGCACAGCTACCGTGACGTGTATCGGCATCGCAGCCATCGCAGCTGCGGTGGGAGCAGGCGGCCTTGGCGAACTGATCTTCCGTGGCGTCGCCTCGGTGGATAATCGCCTCGTTCTGGCCGGAGCCGTCCCCGCAGCACTGCTTGCGCTGGCTGCCGACGCCGCGTTGGGACTCCTGGAGCGCCGGTTCAAAGTCTCGAATGCCGAGGGAACCGGCCAATGATCCGAAGGGCCCTTCTCGCGTGTACTCTTCTGTCCCTGCTCACACTCTTGAGTTGCTCGCCGCCCCGTCCGAACCACCCGGTCATCGGCGCAAAGAATTTCACTGAACAGGTCATCCTCGGTGAGTTGCTCGCGCAGGAGATCGAGGCCAGATCCAATCTGAAAGTCGAGCGCCGCTTCTATCTCGCCGGCAGCTACATCTGCAACCAGGCTCTCGTCGCCGGTCGCATCGACGCCTATGTCGAGTACACCGGCACCGCGCTAACGGCAATTCTCAAGCAGCCAGTCGATCGCAATCCGAAAGCTGTTCTTGATACCGTACGCCGCATTTATGCATCGCGCTACCGCATTACCGTCAGTGACCCTCTCGGATTCGAAAACACTTTCGCCATGGTGATTCGCGGCGACGATGCACGGCGCCTCCATCTCTCAACCCTCAGTCAGGCAGCGCCCTACACGCCACAGTGGCGCCTCGGCGTGGGATATGAATTCGAGCAGCGCCCCGACGGCCTCCCCGGTCTTAGCTCTACGTACAATCTGCATTTCAAAGGCGAGCCACGAAGCATGGACCTTGGCCTGCTCTATCGCGCACTCAATGCACATCAGGTCGACATGATTGCGGGCAACTCAACTGACGGCCCAATCCAGGCGTTCGGCCTTGTTGCGTTGCAGGATGACCGTCACTACTTCCCGCCCTACGACGCGGTCCCGCTCGTTCGCGATGACGCGTTCCGCCGCTGGCCGCAAATCTCTGTTGCCCTCCACGCTCTGGCCGGAAAAATCACGGCAGACGACATGCGCTCAATGAACGAGGCAGTTGACGGCCAGCATCGCGACCCTGCTGAGGTCGTTCGAGAATTTCGTATGAAGAACGGTCTTTGAGCGGCAGCCGCTCGGCACCTTCCACATTTAAGAATTCGCTGCTACGGGCACGAAAGAGGCATAATCTGTCTCAGAGGCATCTGCTTCTCGCACACACCAAAGCTTGCGAGGTTCATACAGTGAATAACACCACAGATCGCCCGGAATGCTGGCCATCCCTCCCGCTGGATTCATGGCAGGAGACGTACGCCACTCTGCATATGTGGACACAGATTGTTGGCAAGGTTCGTCTTCATCTCACCCCGCTGATCAATCACTGGTGGAACGTTCCCTTCTATGTGACAGCCCGAGGACTGACCGCCTCCTGCATTCCTTATGAAGACCGGTCATTCGAACTCTACTTCGATTTCATCCGCCACCAGCTTGTGCTTGAAACCAGCGATGCCATTGTGAAGAAACTTCCGCTTCAGCCCCGCTCTGTGGCTGAGTTCTACCAGGAGTTCTTCGCCATGCTCCGGTCGGCTGGCATCGACGTCAAGATCTGGCCGATGCCGGTTGAGATTCCAAATCCCATTCGGTTTGATCAGGACCAGCAACATAACTCCTACGATCCCGAATCCGTCGCGAAATTCTGGCGCATCCTGCTATCCGCAAATACAGTCTTCCAGCAATTCCGCTCGCGATTCATTGGCAAGAGCAGTCCGGTGCATTTCTTCTGGGGAAGCTTCGATCTCGCCGTCACACGATTCTCAGGCCGCAAGGCACCGCCGCGCGACGGCGCCGACTCCATAACGCGTGAGGCCTATTCCCACGAAGTGAGCAGCGTCGGCTTCTGGCCCGGCGCCGGCTTTGCGGGCCCGGCATTTTACTCATACATGGCGCCCGAGCCCCAGGGATTTCGCGAAGCGCAGGTCCAGCCTGCGGGCGCTCACTACGATCCAGCCCTCGGCGAATTCATCGTCATGTACGACGACATCCGCGCAGCCTCATCCCCGAGCGAAGCGCTACTTGCCTTCTGTGAGACCACCTATGCGGCCGGAGCACGGGCTGCAAAGTGGGACCGCGACAGCCTCGAACGGAGCATCCCGTAAGCAGCGATGCGGCTTGACTCGCGCGAAAGGTGAAAAGCTACCTGGCCTTTGCGAAGTTGTAGCCGCTCACGCGCACGCTCGGCTTCTCTCCTTGCGTATCCGCATCCTCAAGCGAAATGGAAATCGTCCGCTTCTCGCCCGGCATCAGAGCGACGTAGTTATCGTCATACAGCGCAGGCACAATCAGATCACCGCTCCTGCTGCGCACTGCCTTTACGCGCACCATCAAAGCCGGTGTCTTCGAGCCGTTGTGCAGCTCTGTCTTGATCCGCCAGTTTGCGCCGTCTCGGTGAATATGCGTTTTCGCCGTCACCTGGGCAACGGACAGGTCCCGAATACCCTGGTAATCTCCCTCCGCAAGCCCGTGCAGGTAGAAGTTTTGCGAGACAACATCTTTGCCTCGTGTCAGCGTCAAGCGGATGAAATGTGTGCGCGCTAGACCCGCAGGAAACTCCAGTTGCATCGGAGATTGCGTGCTGTCTTCATGGCTATCGAGCATCGCGCTCTTTTCCCACTTCACCGTCCCGTCGATGTTGATGACCTGCGCGCGAGCCGTAAGCCCCATCTGCTCGCCGGCGCTGTAGTTCACCACTTCAACAGCATCCGTCGCAGCGTTCCACTGAATATGCAGCGGCTCGGCGGCCTTCTTCGCACCGTAGTAGCCCGCATCGGTGTCGAAGAAGTAGTCGTAGGTCTGCCACAGCAGAGACGGCCATGCCGGATGACTCATCCAGATCAGCAGCCCCAGCCGATTCTTGCTTTGCCCTTCGAACATTCCACGATATGCGTCGTAATCCACGAACTGCGCGAAGCCCACCCAGTCAGCCACATTGTTCGCGCCACCATACTGTTTCTCTACCGCCGTCGTAAACGGATTGTGCTCGTGATAGTCATGCAGCGGCCACTGATATCCCTGTGGCCACATCGCAGACTCCGGCATTGTCCGTCGCAGATCATCCATCTCCACAACATTGGGCGAACCCATTTCGCTGTGCAGCTTTGTCGGGGCATGTTCGAAGTAGTAGCGCAGCGGCTCCACGCGATACGGCCCGTGCCCACTCACCGGCCCATCAGCCGAACTGGAAATGTAATGCGATCCCGGCTCCAGCGTTGCCACCATGTTGCGTAGTCCGTCATCGATCGGCTGCGGCGGTAAGCCCTCATTGCGGCCGCAGAAGATTCCCAGCGACGCATGATTGCGAATACGCAGCAGGTAGTCGCGTGCATTCGCGAGAAACAGATCGTTGTCATCCGGATCGGGTCCGTCCCAAGGGTTCGCCAGCCAGAAATCCTGCCATACCACCACGCCATTGCGATCGGCTGCTTCGTAGAACGCCTCATCGCCAGTCTGTCCCACCCAGTTCCGAATCATGTTGAAGTGTTCGTCGCGATGGTAGCGCAGAGCCGTGTTGTATTCCCGCGCACGATACCGCAGCATTGACTCGGGAAACCCCCAGTTTCCCCCGCGCGCGATGAACCGCCGCCCGTTGATCCAGATCTTCAGCACGCCACCGTCTTCCGAGTAGGTAAACTGCCGCACTCCGGACTGGAATGAAGTCTTGTCTGACTCCACACCGTCGACAACGAAACTGATCGAAACCGGATAGAGATTCGGTTCGCCATAACCCACCGGCCACCACAGCTTCGGATTCACGAGGTGCAGCACCGACTGCGTTGCCGGGGAAAGCGCAATCTTCTTTGTCGAAGCCGCATCGACAGTCACCGGCATTTCGACCGAGACATCGCCAAAGCTCGCGCGCAACGTGCCGGAGATCGGCTTCGTATCCATGTTTCGTAACGTCGCCTGAATCGTCACATCCGCATGCGTTGTATCCGGCAGCGGCAGTGCGGTCGTCACCAGTGGGTCTTCAATCTTCACCGGGCCGCTGGTAGATAGGAAGACATTGCTCCAGATTCCCGTGTCCCGTCCGCGAATCGTCGAAATCCAGTCCCATCCCGCCGATGCATGGTACGTCGGATTATCGCGACCCAGCGCGCCGCCGTTCACCGTCGGTCCAGCCTTGTCCTTCGTGCTTCCGGGATTTGCCACGCGGATAATGTGCACGGCCATGGCATTCACGCCGCCGTGATGCACAAGGGCTGTTACGTCAAAGCGGCCACGCATGAATCCTCCGTCGAGGCGTCCCACTCGATGGCCGTTCAAAAAGACCTCGGCCTTCCAGTTGATCCCATCGAAATTCAGCCACGTGTGTTCACCCGGATGCCGCTCGGCGGCCAGATCAAACTCGTCGCGATACCAGAAGTCCGCGCAAAAGAACGAGTCGGAGATCGCATATTGGTTGTCGCCAAAATCAGGGTCAGGAATTGCACCGTCATTCAGGTAACTGGTCAGCACCGTCCCCGGAACCGTCGCAACCATCCAATCCTTGCCGGCAAAACCCGCTGTCGAAAGTTCCTCTCCTCCAACCGGCACGAGCGATGCGCGCTGCACGCGCCAGTTTCCGCCTGCAAGCGGCAGTGTTCCATCAGTCAGGGCTGGGGCGGCAGCGTGCGGAGCCGCAACGAGTCCGCCGCGCCCGTAGACCTCAAGCTCGCTGAGGATGTAACGATCTCCCGCATTAACCGGCTTCGTCATCAGCACGCGCACGTAGCGGCCGCGAACCGGTTGCGCGAGGTGAATGTCATCGGTTGAACCGCCGCCTGAAGGCAGTGCCTGCAATGATTTCCACTGGCTTGCATCATCCGACGTCTGGATGGAGCCTTCTGATGCGCGTTGAATCCAGGCAAGCCCAATGCGATCGAAGGTGCAAACTGCGCCCAGGTCAACGTAAACCCATTCTTCTGCGCTCCCCGCGCTCATCCAGGCACTCGAGAATATATCCGGACCCGCCACGCGAACCGGCTGCCCCTTGTCAAATAGGGCAAGCTCCGCCACTCCCCAGGCGCGCACATTCGGCGCCCCGAGTTGCACGCGATACGAACGAAATTGCGCCGGCGCGGTAAAGGCAATCGTCTCCAGGAAACTCGGGCCGAGCGCACGCATGTCCGGCCATTCAGAGCCTGAAGCGCGTCCCACTTCCTTCCACGTCACGCGATCGTCCGAGCCGGAAACAGTGTAGGTCCAGATCCCCGATAACGATCTGCCATAGATCTTTCGCAGATAGAGATCAATACGGTCGATCTCTGGCGCCTCACCTCCGCCCTTCAAGTCGAATTCGACCCATGGCGATTCGCCCGACACATTCACTGAAGATGTGACATTGCCGTCCAGAAAGAGTTCACGGTCGATCTTCGGCAAAGTACCGGCATCGCCGGTCGAAGTTTCGATCCACTGAGGCAGCGAAGATTCCTTGATGCCGTCCGTGATCAATTGCGCTGTCAGGTTGTAGTCATAGGCGCTCGACTGATACGCGGGCCGGTGGAGCGCCAGGTTGCGATATGTACTTGCGTCCGCAACAAGAGCCGGCCCGGTGTATTCCCTTGGGTCTCCCGGATATACACCGATTCCGCGCGTATAGTTCTGGGCGTGCACCGTCAAAACGGCGAAAAAAACGATAAGGGCGAGTTGTTTCATGATTTACACTCCGCAGACGCGATCGATACCTTCGCGCACGGCTGCCAGTTTCCGGCGCAGATGATCTGGTATTCGGCTGAACGAGCAAGTGTAACTGGAGCCAGAACTCGTCGTAAAACTGTGCACGCCTATTCGCAAGCAGTCACGATGCCGCCTTCGAGAGTCTCTTCCTGCAGAAACACGACTTGAGCGGAATGCAGAGAGTCGGCTGGGCGCTCCACTAGTTTTGGAAGGATGAGTATCGAAGAACAACGCTGGGATCAATCAAATCTGGGCAAATAAGACAGTCCCAATCCGTCGCTGGGCGAAAGGCTGTAACCTGCAAATGAGACTGATTCCCGGAAATGTTGGTGCCGAAGAAGGGACTCGAACCCCCACACCCTTGCGAGTACGTGGACCTGAACCACGCGCGTCTGCCAATTCCGCCACTTCGGCACGAGACACAAATCCAGCGATTTCCGCCGGATCGGCAGCATCTTTGAGTCTCGCAAAACCAGCCTTTTGTGTCAAATCCAGCGCAACTTCCAGGTCAGCAAATCACTTCTTCTTCAAGGCCTCCAACTCATCCAGAGTTCGCGGCCAGTCTGCACCCAGCAGCCGCGACAAGCTTCGGTCGGCCAGCACCTTCCCGCCCGTCTGACACTTCGCACAGTAGTTGGTCTCGTTGTCGGCGTAGCGAATCCGCTGCACCTTATCACCGCATCGCGGACACGGCAAACCGAACCTCCCATGCACCGCCATCTCCGGGCGGAAGGCCGTCACCTTCTCAGGAAAGCTCTTTCGCGCCTCGGCTCCAAGTCGATCCATCCATGTCGTCATCGTCGAGCGTGCCGCCGCAAACAGCCGTTCCCACTCTTCCGGTTTCAGCTTGTGCGTCTGCGCAATTGGCGAAAGCCGCGCCGCATGCAGAATCTCGTCGGAATACGCATTCCCTACCCCGCTGATCAGCCGCGGATCGGTCAGCGCGCGCTTCAGGGTGCGATTCTCCGCAGTCAGTGCCGCACGAAATCCATCCAGGTCCGTCTCAAATACCTCCACTCCGCCCGGATCCATCGATCGCAGCGCCTCCTCGCCGCGAACCACATATAAGGATGCGCGCCGCTTCGAGCCTGCTTCGGTCAGCACAAGAGACCCGTTCGGAAAATCAAACGCCGCCAGTGCATTTCGTCCGGCCAACTTGGCTCCTGCAGCTTTCCAGTGCAGCCGTCCCGCAATCATCAGGTGCAATACCAGCCAGATTTCATCATCTAATCCAATCGCGATTCGCTTTCCAATCCGACGCAACTCGCGAACAGTTTTGCCCTCTGCTGCGCTGAGTGGCGGATCAACACTGCGCAGCAAAAACACTGAGCCAAGCCGCACATGCTCGAGCGTCTGCCCCACGATGCGCTCCTCGAGTGCAGTGATGTACGCAGAGATGTCAGGCAGTTCCGGCATGTGTACAAGATTGCGTGCTGCCGCAGGGTTGACGCAACATCTGTTTTGGTGTCCCCTGGAACCCACTCACTGCAGGATCGTGTTATCAATCAACCGCGTGTTCCCCACCCATGCAGCAACTGCAAACAGCGAGCCGGGCGCAGCAATAAGCACAGGCCACAGCGTTTCCCAGTCCACCAGCTCGATGTAATCCATGCGGAGGGCGGGTTCTTCAGCAAGTACATCGCGCGCCGCCTCCATCAATCTGATACTCAGCCGCTCGCCGCCAGCCACAAGGCTTTCAACCCGTCGAATCGCACGGCTCAACGCCAGTGCCTGCTTCCGTTCCTCGGCACTCAGATACACATTGCGCGAACTGAGCGCCAGCCCATCCACCTCGCGCACAATCGGACAAACCACAGTTTTCGTACCCAGGCGCAGATCGGCAACCATTCGCCGCAGGACTGCCACCTGCGCTGCATCCTTTTGCCCGAAGAAAGCGAGATCCGCCTCTGCAGCATTCAGCAGCTTCGCCACCACCGTTGCCACGCCACGAAAATGTCCCGGCCGTGACTTGCCATCCAGCCGATCGCTCAGTCCTTCCACCTCGATGAACGTAGCAGCACCCGCCGGATACATCTCCTCCACGCTTGGCGCGAAGATCACCGTCGCACCTTCCCGCTCTGCCAACTCACAGTCTGCTTTGAATGTCCGCGGATACTTCGCAAAATCTTCATTCGGTCCAAATTGTGTCGGGTTCACGAAGATGCTCACAGCCACGCGGCCCGGCCGCGCTTCTACCGCCGCACGAATCAATGACGCATGCCCCTCGTGCAGCGCGCCCATCGTCGGCACCAACGCGATTCCTTGGCCGCCATCGCAGCGCCGCGCGCGACTCCATGCCCGCAATTCTTCCACTGTCCTGAGAATTTGCATTACGCCTTGCGCAGTCGCTTCACCGGCTCGGTCTCCCCGCGCTCTGCTTCCAGTTCCTTGCGTACCGCCGAAGACAGGTGATAGCTCTCCTCGTCCGATGGGAATGCGCGATGCTCCACGTCCTCACGATAGTGTTCGATCGCTGCGCGGAACAACCCCGCCGCATCCGCATAACGTCGCGCAAACTTTGCCTTGGGCGCGAAGCTCAGGTTCACCATGTCGTGGAAGACGAGAATCTGCCCATCGCAATCCGGCCCCGCTCCAATCCCGATCATCGGAATCGTCAGCGCTGCCGTAATCTCCGCCGCCACCTCGCGCGGAACTCCTTCCAGCACCAGCACGCCCACGCCAGCCTCTTCCAACGCCTTTGCATCCGCTTTGATCTGCTGGATCGAGTCCGTCGTCTTTGCCTGCACCCGATACCCGCCCATCCGATGCACGCTTTGCGGAGTCAACCCAAGATGACCAATCACCGGAATCTCCGCATCCGTCAGCGCCCGCACCAGCGCCACGCGCGGCCCCTCAATCTTCACGGCTTCCGCGCCCGCCTCTTTGATGAACCGCACTGCGTTCGCCACGCCTTCGGCCACAGTTCCGTGATAGCTGCCGAACGGCATATCCGCCACCACCAGCGCCCTTCGCACAGCTCGCCGCACAGCACGAGTGTGGTGCAACATCTCGTCGACGGTCACTGCCAGAGTATTGTCGTGGCCCATCACGACCATCGCCAGCGAATCGCCCACCAGCACCAGGTCGATGCCTGCCTCATCCACCAGCCGCGAAGTCGCGTAGTCATACGCAGTCAACGCAGAGATGGGCTTGCCCTGGCGTTTCATCTCGGCCAGTGCAGGAATAGTCACTTTTGTGATGGAGGAATCAAGCGGCGAAGAATTCGCGCTTCCGGGGAAGTTTGTAATGCTCATGTATTCTCCAGTGCCGCTCCGTACACGCAGGATGCGACCCGAACACCACAAGTATACGCTCGGAGGGAGCGTGGGGCTTTTGTCCCACGAATCCAGGTGATCTTTTAAAAGAGGGCCTTCAGGCACGGATTAGCGTCATCTGTTACTAATCGTCACACTTTGCTTGCCGTCGAGCCTCCCTTCGCCCCACACTATGTGCAGCAATGCTTTCTCCTTTAGCTGCGAGTATTTACGGAGTTATCGGTCTTGCCGGTACAACCGGGCTTGGCATCGGAGGTTTCGCCTACGCCTCCCGCTGGCCCACGTCGCAGATCTTCGGCCGCACCCTCATCGCCCCACGCAATCCCGGCCAGCTCGCTCTTACCTTTGACGACGGCCCCAATCCGGCATGGACGCCGCGTCTTCTCGACATTCTCGCCGAACACAACGTTCACGCCACATTCTTCATGGTCGGCAAGTTCGCGAAGTCCGAAAGGGGACTAGCCCGCCGTGTCGCCGATGCCGGCCATCTGATCGGCAATCACACCTGGAGCCATCCCGATCTTTCCCGCACCCGGTCAGCCAACGTTCTCGACGAACTCACCCGCACCAACGACCTGCTCGCGCAGATCATGGGCAAACCGGTGCGCTACTTCCGTCCACCCTTTGGAGCACGACGCCCCTACGTGCTGAAACTCGCGCGCCAGCTCGGCCTCGTCCCCGTCACGTGGAACGCAATGACGACGGATTGGAGGGAACCCTCCGCCGACAGGATCGCGCGGAATCTGATCAAGAAAATCGACAGCAACCAGAGCAGCGGCTACGCCGGCAACATCGTCCTCCACGACGGCAGTCATCGTGGCCAGAACGCCGATCGCGGCCCGTCCATCACCGCCGCCGCACAGCTTCTTGAGCGCTACCATCGCACCCACTCTTTCGTGACCCTGGATGCATGGAGTAAATAACTCCATTCCCAGTTTTCGAAAGCATCAATCACCACATCAAGGGGTGCCCCATCCATGACGCGGCTTTTTCGCGTCATGGGTGGGAAAGCAAGAACCTCAAAACGGAGAGAGCAGCAGACTTCAGGTTGCTGAATGAACGCGCAAAGATCAACAGGCCTTTAGGCCCGGACGACTGCGATTGTTCTTCTCAACAATCAGGCGCAAAACGCCTCGCTCGCCGCCTCAATCGTAGACCGCACTTCCGCATCCGCATGCGCAGTCCCCAAAAACACAGCCTCAAACTGCGAAGGCGGCAGCCATACGCCGCGATCCAGCATGGCCCGATGAAACTTCCCGAACATCGCCGTATCCGACTTCGCCGCCTCGTCGTAATTCGTCACCGGCCCTTCGTTGAAGAACCAAGTCCACATCGCTCCAACGCGATTCATTGTCATCGGCACGCCGGCCTTCGCTGCCTCGGCCGCAACCCCTTCCACCACTGCCCTCGCCGTCGACTCCAGACGCGCATATACCTCGGTTTTATGCTCCTGCAGATACCCAACCGTCGCAGTCCCCGCCGCCATCGCCAACGGATTCCCGCTCAGCGTTCCAGCCTGATAAACCGGGCCCAGCGGCGCCAACATATCCATATACTTCCGCTTTCCGCCAAACACCCCCACTGGCAATCCGCCACCCACAATTTTCCCCAGCGTCACCAGGTCCGGATCGAGCGAATACAACTCGCACGCCCCGCCCAGCGCTACCCGGAACCCCGTCATCACCTCGTCCACAATCAGCAACGCACCTTCGCGTCTGGTCAGCTCACGTAGCGCCTGCAAGTATCCCGGCATCGGTGCAATGCACCCCGCATTCCCCACCACCGGCTCCAGAATCACCGCCGCAATCTCATCGGGATGCGCATCAAACGCTGACTCCACGGCGGCCGTATCGTTGTAGGGCAGTGCGTGGGTCAGCGCCGCAACTTCCTCCGGCACCCCCGCCGATCCGGGAATTCCAAATGTCGCCACTCCCGAACCCGCTTTCACCAGTAGCCCATCCGCATGTCCGTGATAGCAGCCTTCAAATTTGATAATGATCTTGCGTCCCGTCGCCGCCCGCGCCAGCCGTATCGCCGACATCGCCGCTTCCGTCCCCGAACTCACAAAACGCATCTTCTCGATTGCCGGATAGCACGCAACAATCCGCTCCGCCAGATCCGCCTCGCTCGCGGTCGACGCGCCAAAGCTAGCCGAATTCCGTGCGGCGCGCTCAATCGCCTCCACCACCGGCGGAAACGCATGCCCCAGGATCATGGGTCCCCACGAGCCTACGTAATCGATATAGCGGTTGCCGTCTGCGTCCACCACGTAGGCGCCCTCGGCCCGCTCCACAAACGGCGGAGCCCCGCCCACCGCGCGGAACGCTCGTACCGGCGAATTGACACCGCCGGGGAAATAGCGCTCAGCGCGCTGCTGCAACTCTTGGGAACGCGCATGGGAAAGGATTGAAGCTCTCGTGCTCATCGTGGCTTCAGTATAGAAGTCGCACCGCAAATCGGAACCCAATCCCACTTCAGGCCCGCGCCGTTCTCCACATTTTGAACAGCAACTTGACCTCGCCCTTCACAGTCTCCTGCTGTCAACCCTGCTAGAATCGACCTTTCCGGTCCGCATCGCCGCTCCAAACTCCAACCGCAGAAGGCCGTAACGTGCCCGAAGAATCCAAATCAAAGTCCGACCAACCGAAGTCCGTCAGCACCAAGCCCATCACCTATGCCGACGCCGGGGTCGACATCTCCCGCGGCGATCGCGCCAAGGACCGCATCAAGTACCTTGCGCAGAAGACCTTTAACCGCAATGTCTTAGGCGGGATTGGCGGCTTTGGTGCTCTCTTCCGTCTCGACCTCCAGAAGTTCAAAAGCCCCATCCTTGTCAGCTCTGCCGACGGCGTGGGCACCAAGCTCAAAATCGCCTTCGAAATGGGCCTGCACTCCAGCGTGGGCGGCGACCTTGTAAACCACTGCGTCAACGACATCGCCGTCCAGGGCGCCACCCCCCTTTTCTTCCTCGACTACTTCGCCAGCGGCAAACTCGACCCCGAGGTCACTGAAACCGTCGTCTCTGGCCTTGCCGAGGCTTGCAAAGCCAACGGTTGCGCCCTCATCGGTGGCGAAACCGCCCAGATGCCCGGCTTCTATGCCGAGGGCGAATACGACCTCGCCGGCTTCATCGTCGGTGCCGTCGATCGCGACAAACTTGTCACCGGCGCTGACATCAAAGCCGGCGACGTCCTCATCGGATTCCCCTCCACCGGCCTCCATACCAACGGCTACTCCCTCGCCCGCAAACTCATGTTCGACGTAGCCAAATACAAGCCCAGCCAGTACGTCACCGCCATCAAAGAGAAGGCCGGCACCGCGCTCATGAAGACGCACCGCAGCTATCTCCACGTCATCCAGAAGCTGGTCGCCGCCGACATGACCGCCGGAATGGCCCACATTACCGGCGGCGGCATTACTGAGAATCTTCCGCGCATCCTGCCCAAGGGCCTGGCAGCGCAAGTCGAACTCGGTTCGTGGCCCGTGCTGCCCATCTTCGATCACCTTCGCGATCTCGGTCAGGTCTCGCAAGACGAGATGATGCGCACCTTCAACATGGGCGTCGGGCTCATCGCCGTAATTCCCGCAGCCAAATTCACCCGCGCCAAAACCCTCCTCGACCGCGCAGAAGAAAAGTTCTACATAATCGGCCGCGTAGTCAAAGGCGACCACCGCGTCCAGTACACATGATCAATCTCATTTGCGAATCGATCTGCACGCTCACGGGTGCCCCAGGTCTCGCTTCTGAGACCTGGGAAAGCATTAACCTCAACCAGCCAATGTCATCCTGAGCGCAGGTCGCCCCCCAGAGCCACAACGAATCGGATTTCAAGACGAACCGTGAACTCCGCACAGGCCAATCCGCATGATGAAGGCGCGCAACGCGCTCATCCGCCCCTGCGCATCGGCATCCTCCTCTCCGGCCGCGGCTCCAACTTCCTCGCCATCGCCCGCAACATCCGCGAAGGCCGCCTCCCCAATGTCGAAATCGCGATCGTCCTATCCAACATCACCGACGCCCCCGGCATCCAGGCCGCTCGCGACCTCAACCTTCCCGCCGCCGTCTACGTCTCCAAAGGCCGCCCCCGTGC
>NZ_JBARMD010000045.1:0-17332 GCF_049802275.1 Occallatibacter sp.
TTCCACCGCCTCACCCCTCTTTAGCCAGTCCGCAACCACGTCGCTCCGCGGCACAATCAAGGACCCCTCCGGCGCCCTGGTACCTGGCGCCAAAGTCACGATTACTGACAACGCGAGTGGTTCTACAATTTCACGAACTACTGACAGTGCCGGTTCCTATCTGTTCACCCAGATCGCTCCGGCAAAATACGTCATTTCGGTGTCGGCGAGCGGGTTTGGAGATCAGGTCAAAACTGCCGAGCTACTCGTGAACCAGCCCGCGACAATTGATTTCGCACTTTCGGTAGAGGCCAGTTCGGTCACCGTCGATGTTTCTGCGCTTGCTCAGACCCTCAATATCACTGACGCTTCGCTCGGCAACTCCACCGACAACGCGACAATTCAGGCACTGCCTTCGGAAGAGCGCAATATTCCGGATCTGCTCTCCCTCCAGCCCGGCGTGATCTTTCTTCCTACGAACCCGGTAGATCAAAACGACCCGCGGAGTGGCGCCGTGAACGGCGGTCGCTCTGACCAGGGCAACATCACCATCGATGGCATCGACGACAATGACCAGGTGAATGGCTACGCCTTTACAGGCGTCCTCCGTCAGACACAGGACTCCATTGAGGAATTCCGGGTCGTCACCGCGAACTCCAACGCCGATTCCGGCCGTTCCTCCGGCGCCCAAGTCAGCATGATTACTAAATCCGGCGGCAACAAATTTCATGGCGCAGGGTATTGGTATAACCGCAACGGGCTCGGCGTTGCGAACGACTGGTTTGTGAAGCAGGGCCAGCTGAATAATGGCGAAGCGAACGTCCCCGGCAAGCTCATCCGCAACATCTATGGAGCCGATTTCGGCGGTCCCATTCTCAAAGACAAGCTCTTCTTCTTCGGCAACTGGGAAGCGCTGCGGCGGCGCGAATCCGCCTCTGTTACCCGCACCGTGCCCACAGCCGGCTACCAGAACGGCCAGATCAGTTTCCCCAGTGCTGATGGCGGCAACACCACTCTCTCTTCGAGCGACATCGCGGCACTCGATTCAGGCTGCCAAGTCTGCAACATCGCGCCTTATTCCAATCCTCCGGGGCCAAATCCAAATGCCCTCGCCCTCTTCAATATGTACCCGGCCGCCAATGGCACGGTTGCTGGTGACGGGCTGAACGAAGGTTCCTACTCGTTCTCCTCTCCTAACCCATTCGACACCAATACCTACATTGCCAAACTGGACTTTATTCCTTCCGCCAAACATCACATTTTTGTTCGTGGCCAGCTGCAGAAAGACGACAGCGGCGCTGTGGAGCAATTACCAGGACAAGGCCCATCCACCCTCGACTCCTCCAATAACAAGGGCATCATCGGCGGCGATTCCTGGACCATCAGCTCGAACCTGATCAACGATATCCGCTACGGATACATTCGGCAGGGTTACAGCTCAGCAGGCGTCGGCAAGGGCGACTACACTTCGTTCCGCTTCCTTGACAATCCGACCTCGCAGAGCCGGTCCTCGATCAATAGTGTTCCGGTTAACAACCTTATCGATAACCTGAGCTGGATCAAAGGCAGGCACTCCCTGCAGTTTGGCTTCAACTACCGGCTCATCCATCAGAACAGTTCTACGAATGCAAACTCATTCAGCAGTGCAAGCACCAACCCCTATTGGCTTAACGGCGATGCGCCCGGCGCTGATGCAGCCGACGGCGGATTTCTCAACTCTTACGACATCGCTTTTGCCAACATGGTAGGCACAACACCGTCGCGTACTGATGTTGTCAACTACCAGATCAGCAGCGCCACATCCGGCACCCTGCTGGCGGATGGCACTTCAATCGATCGCCACTTCAAAGCCAATGAATATGAAGGCTATGTCCAGGACGCGTGGCGTGTGCTACCCAACCTGACGATCACCGCCGGAGTCCGCTACTCCTATCTGCAGACGCCGTGGGAGACCAAGGGACAACAGATTGCCCCCACGATCGACACTCATGCCTGGTATCTGAACCGCGAGAAGGCGGCGCAGGCCGGCCAGATCTATGAACAGGATCTGACCTTTGCTCCCAGCGGCCCCTATTACAACAAACCGGGTTATTACCCGGTGAATGGGAATAATTTCGCTCCGCGTCTCGCTATCGCCTTCGCACCCAACCCGAAGACTTCAATTCGCGCAGGCTTCGGCATGTACTACGATCACTTCGGTCAGGCCCTGGCTGATGACGTGAGTTCGCACGGCTCCTTTGGCCTGAGTTCGGCCCTGACCAACCCATCGGCAGGCATCTACCAGATCGAAGGCGAGTGCGCCACAGGCTGCGGCCACCCCGGTGCACCTCGCTTCGTGGGACGCAACACCTTGCCGACCGTTCCAAATCAGCCAACTCCTGATAGCACGACCACCTTTCCGTACCTGTATCCGAACAATTCATTCAGTATCCAGTCGGGGCTCGATAGCCGAATCAAGACTCCTTACACGGAGGCCTTTGACTTGTCCTTGCAGCAGGAGCTTCCGGGCGGCTTCACTCTTGAAATGGCGTATGTCGGCCGCATGGGCAAGCGACTTCTGCAAAACCTCGACCTCGCCGAGCCGGTCGACTATGTCGATCCGCAGGGCGGGGGCGATTACTATGCCGCGGGAACACAACTCTCCAAGCTGGTGGATCAGAATGGCGGCGATGCGAATGCTTCTGTTCCCGCCATCCCGTACTTCGAGAACGTTTTCCCCTTCCTCGCCAACTATGACTACGACGGCGAGAGCGCAACGCAGGCCCTGTACAGCTGGGAATGGGCTCCGTACCGCTACAACTACGGCGCAACCACATCCCTTTCCGATGTGGACTTCTACTCACCACTTCCGGGAAATGGCTGGTATCCCAATCCGCCTGACTGGAAACCACACTTCTGGCAGGATCAGTTCTCGACGCTTTATGTTCTCGCCAGCGTAGGCTCCAGCTACTACAACGCCGGCCAACTCACGCTGCGGCATCCCATGAGCCATGGCCTGCAGGTGAACTTTGCATACACCTGGTCGCACTCGATCGACATGGGCTCCGACGCCGAGCGCTCTACTCTGCGCAACGGTGGCGCCTTCTCCTACATCCTCAACACCTGGAAGCCTTACCTCAACCGTGGCGCGTCGGATTTCGACACGCGGAGCCTGATCACCGTCGACTGGCTGTATCAGCTTCCGTTCGGTCGCGGAAAGGCCCTCCTCGGCAGCAGCAACGCTTTGACCGATGCATTTGTCGGCGGATGGCAATGGTCCGGTCTTAACCGCTGGACCAGTGGATTCCCATTCTCCTTCTACGAGCCAGGTTGGACCACTAACTGGGAGATCGAGAGCTACGGCGTGCAGACCGGTCCCATCAAGACGAAGAAGCGTTACGATAAGGACGGCAACCCACAGTACTTTGATAATCCGGACGCCATCAACGCCAACGTCTACTGCGGCGGATGCAATGGCGGGAATATGCGACTGCCCTATCCAGGGGAAGCCGGCGACCGGAATACCTTCCGCGGCGACGGATACTTCAATATCGATTCAGGCCTCTCCAAGACCTGGAAGATCAGGGAGTACGGAAGCCTCAAGTTTGCGTGGGAGGTCTACAACGTCACGAACAGCGTCCGCTTTGACGCCGCTTATATCAATACCGGACTGACCGGCGGCCAGCTGGGCGTTGCAACCAGGACTCTTACCGTGCCCCGCCGTATGCAGTTCGGCCTGCGGTTCGACTTCTAACATTCGACAACAACCAAACGCCGGAAGGGCCTTGGCTCTTCCGGCGTTTTCTTGTGCATTGATACGCCGACAACCCAATCCTATTTGCCCGTCGTGGTTGCATCGGTTTCGATTGCTTTGGTCCGGTTCTGCGCCAACTGATAGCTGGAGGTCGAAATCATCATCGCTTCCTTCGGTTTCTCCAGCTTGCGATAATCTGAAATCGCGACGTCGCGCTCGCCATACTGCTCGGCAATGCGTCCGAATGCGTACCAGTAATCATCGTCCGGTGCGTCCAGGTTCAATTCGTCCATCGCGCGCAACAGCAGATCATGCGCCTCTTTCGTTTTGCCCGTCTCGGCATACACGCAAGCCAGCGTGTGCAGAATGGCGGGGTTGTCTCGATCCATCTGCGTCGCTTTAATCGCTGTCGCCACGTCGGCCTGGTCCGTCTTGCCGGTGTAGAGCGCAAACCATGCCATCGAATTCAGCAGGCTCGCATTCTCCTTGCCCTGATCGATCAGCTTCTGGATCCATCCTCGTGCCGCAACATAATTTGCGCGGCTCGCCTCAATCTGCACCTTCGCCTGTAGCGCATCGGCATCGCCATCCAGCAGCTTCAGGCGCGCATCCGCCAATGCCAGCGCATCGTCGTATCGTTTTAGCCCGATCAGCGCCTCCACATTTGCCATGAACGCGGTACGCGACTCCGGTACTTCCTTCAGCAGGTCCGATGCAACCTCAAGCAGCTTCGCGAAGTCCTCGAGCTCTCCGTATCCTTCGGCGAGCGCGATCTCGATGCTCATCTTCTCGCGACTCGTGGTCGCACCCTTGCGCGCACCCTCCAGAATCGTTATTCCCTGCGCGGCTGTTGGCTTGGTGCCAACCATCAGCGATGCTGCGGCCAGAGTCATCTTCTGCGCGTCAGCCGCTTCGCCCTTGATCCAGAAGCGCGGAAACACCGGGCCAGCCAGCGTGTCGTCCCCGCCGCCGAGGTGCTGATCCTCGCGAATCCAGTCCAGCAGCACCTTTGCGCCGTTCAGGTCGCCGGCCTTGATCCGGTCAAGCATCTCCAGGGCAATTGAGTTTGGCTTGCTTACCGTATCCTCCAGCAACTTGTATTGCCCGTTTTCCTTCACCACAAAGAACGTAAGGTTCGGGCCTCCGGGAATCTGAACCTTCTCGCGATATCCCGTTGCGTCGTCACCGTCTCCTTTGGGATCGAACGCCTGCAGCATGAGGTCAAGCGTGACATCGAGGGAATTGCCGTTGCGAGCCAGCTGGCTGTTCAGCTTTTTCGCTCCATCGAGAGACTTCTTCATCTCATCGGGATCGGTCGCCTTCATCGTGACAATGGCGTTGCGACTTGCAAGCGCCATAAGCTGCGCCTCTGTCAGATCCGGATTCATCGTCAGGACGAAGACGTGCTTCACCAGGTCTGTTGGAGTATTGGCGAATTGCAAGTCCTCGTGACGTTTCGCATCGCGCAACATTCCCGCCATCGCGATGGTCTGCGCCGCGTTATCGCCGCCCGCTCCTGCCTGCAGAAAATCCGCCGCCAATGCGTAATGCCGGGTGTTCATCAGCATTTCGCCCGCCGTACGTGCCGCGTCTTTGAATGCCGGGTCAGAGTTCGTAAGCTTGTTGATCTCCGACAACCCTTCCTTGCTCCCCTGCAGGATTGCGCGGCTGGCCGCAATCAATGGCACGGGCTGCGGGTTCAGCGCTTGCGCCGACTTGATCGCGCCTTCCGCGTCTCCGCTATAGAACTGTGCATAGGCGAGATTGTTCGGAATCTGCAACTCAGCCAGTTTGTCCTGCCCGAGCTTCTCGTATTCCACCACGGCCTGCTTCAGGTTCGCCTGTCCGCCGTAGCGACGACCCGCTGCGTCATACTCCAGCAATATCGCCAGGTTCGCCTGCGCTGTATGTTCGTCTGGATCAAGCTTTGCGGCCGCGCGGTAAGCCTCTGCCGCGCCCGCCCAGTCAGTCCCCGGCCGCAGATCGCGGCCCACCAGGTCATGCTTCAGAATGTCTGCGAGCGTACGCTCCGCCAGCGCCGAATTCGGATCGAGCTTTACGGCTTGCCGTGCCTCAGCGCGCGCCGCCTCGCCCATGCCCGCCTGCATCATGACCCGCGCCACCTGCAAATGGTGCAGCGGGACATTCGGATTGGCGGCAATCAGATCGCGATAGCTGGCCAGCGCTTCCTTTACCTTGCCCTCGCGCAGAAGCGCCTCGCCCTCCGGTTCAAAACTCACAAAGATCGCCGGACCTGCCGCCACCTCTACAACCTTGTTGCGGACCTCTGTTGCCTCGACCACCGTGTAGCGCCGCTTTCCCGAATCGAAGGCCAGGTTTGCTTCCACCACGCCATCGTTGCCCTTTGAGAACGTCTCTGTAAGCACCGCCGGGCCCATCACAATCTTTTCGTCTTTCGGCAACTCCTTCGCCACAAATCCCGTCGGTGGAACAATCTTGTACCTCCACTCCGCGGTGAAGGGCTCATCCAATTCCCAATCCGCGGTGCGCGGCTTCTTCGGCTTATCCTGATCCTCCTTCTTTTTATCCGTGTCTTCTTTGCGCTTCAAATCTTCAGGCAACTGCTGAAATAGTGCATCGGGCCGAATTGCCACAACCGCACTGTCCAGATCGGTATATCCGCGATGCGCCTTGTCACATTGCAGAGTCAGTTCAAATTGTGTCGATAAATCTCCGGGATCGCTTCGCTCCACGCTGGTGAGTTTGTCGGCGATATACTGCGCCTTGACGTAGGCTGTCAGCCCGTCGCGCGTATCCTTGTCCGGCTTATCCGCGTAGAACGCGCGGTAATGCGACTCGAATACCCCTGTGGGCTGAGTCTTCTCCACGACACTCGCGGGCCCGTTGTCGCTGAGTCGAATTTCCCGCAGTTCCAGCAGCACATTCTCCCGCGAGGTCGACTCGGGTGTCATGGTCAGCGCAGTGCTTTCAGGCCGGGCAATCAGAGCATGTCTTCCCTGATCGTTGATCGGCAACTGTCCCAGCCGCGCATATTGATCCGTCGCGTCAATCCACAGATCCGCGTCGCCAGGGTGAAGTCCCGGTATTCCCGGCACATAAACAATTGCGTGATCGAACAATCCCATGCCCGGCAACTCCGCCGGAACATCCAGCCGCGAGCCCGCATTCAACATCGCCACATACGAAGGAATTCCCGCGGCCCGCAACATCGCCACCAGCAGCGTGGCCTTGTCTTTGCAGTCTCCATATTTGAGCGCGAGGGTTTCGGCTGGATCATGCGGCACAATCGCCGCCTCACCAAATTCGATTCCGGTGTAACGCACCTCGCGATCGACGTAATCGAGAATTGCAGCTTCCTTCTCGGCCCGCGCAGATTTTCCGGCTACCAGCCCATCGACAATGGATTGCACCGAATCTGGTTTTGCCTTGCTGTCCACAATCTTCGAATACTCGGTTGCCATCGCCTGCCACGATGCGCCCGTCGAATAGTCGATCTCGGGAAAGAGATACGCATCCGAAGGCAGATTCGATTCGTGCGCTTCGACGCCCTCCAGCGGTCCAATCTCGTAGGTAATCGTCACCTGTCCATTGGCCTCAACGCGCTTGGGAGTCACCGCCGGCAACAAGCAGGTTTCGATGCGCAGCGGCAATGACGAGGGCGCCTCGAAGACTGCGCTGCTGTGCGCCACCGGTACCTGCTCATGTCCGAAGAAGGCGCGGCCCACGCGTCCGGGCGCAAAGAACGGCTCAGTCTCCCGCTCGAGGAACTCCTCCTCCACCACCACGCCCTGCGCAATCGCAGGCAAGGGAGCGCTCAGCCGCTTGCCATCGCTGTATGTCTTGTAGTCGCCGCCGCGTGCCGGTTCCTCAGTAATGGCGCTCGGATCGAGATCATGTTCTGAATAGTCGGATGCGATCACGCGCGCACGAATCACCGGCCGCATTTCGTGCCAGGGGTCCCAGCTAACCGATAAAGTATCCCAGCCCTCCGCACCTTTAGCGGTCAGCACTTTGTAGATGTAGTGACCCACGTGCGTGAGCCTGCCGGCTTCGTCGAAAGTGAAGCTCTCGTCGAAATCGAATATCGCGATGTTCGCTCCATCGGCTGTGGACCCCGCCGATGCGGCTTGATATAAGTCCTTCGCAGGAACGGAAAAATGCTTTGCATTCCACGGTTGAGTGCTTTCCTGGCCGCGGCACTCGAAGACCACAACACAAGGCAAGAAAAGAGCGAGAAAACAAGGAAGAAAACGGCGCAAGGCGAGAAAGGGCACAGCGCTCCTCATTGAACAGGGATTGTTTTCACGTTAAACCCGCCATACGGCGAGCGCAAGACCGGCGCCCAACCCCTTCAGACCCGCAGTCACCACGAGTGCAATTCGCCACTGCACCGCTGGCAGGGTTGTTAATCGGACCTCGGGTCTTGTAACCGGGCATGACTTCAGTCATGCCGTAAGGGCAATGAAGAGGCGATTGGGCTTTTTAGCCCTGAGGAAAACCGGTGTCATCCGAAACACAAATCAATCGAAACCTAGCCCAGCCGTGCTTCCGCCGCGATTTCGCGCAACTCCGGCAGCACGCGCCCCAAAGGAAGGGCCGGTGCATGCCGCTGCCCCAGCGCAAAATAAACATCCTTGTAGAGCGTGTACAAGCGCTCATATACATCAACAGACCGTCGATCCGGCTCGACCGTGCGCAACGGCAGGCACACGGCTTTCTGCGCTTCTTCAATCGTCTTGTAAATCCCGGCCGCCATCAGCGCCATGATCCCCGACCCCAGGCTCGTCGGAACTCCCGCCGGCACCAGCACCGGCTTGTTCAGCACATTGGCATACACCTGGTTCAGCACTTCATTCTTCTGCGGAATGCCGCCCGCATTAATCACACGATCCACGCGCACGCCGTGCTCTGCCATGCGTTCCAGAATGATGCGCGTATGAAATGCCGTTCCCTCAATCGCCGCGAATAGTTCGTCCTGCGCGGTGTGCACAAGGTTCCAGCCCAGCGTCACTCCGCCAAGTTCAGGATTCACCAGCACGGTGCGATCGCCATTATCCCAGCTCAGTCGTAAAAGGCCCGTCTGCCCGGCCCTGAACGACTCCAACCCCTTCGAAAGCTCATACACTCGCGTTCCTGCCCGATGTGCAATCGCCTCAAAGATGTCGCCCGTTGCCGAAAGTCCCGCTTCAATCCCCGTGTAGCCCGGATGCACGCTGCCCGGCACCACTCCGCACACTCCCGGCACCAGTTCGGCGTCACGCGCCATGGCGATGATGCAAGTCGATGTGCCGACGACATTGACCACGTCGCCTTCGCGGATGTGCGACCCGAGTGCATCCCAGTGCGCATCGAAGGCGCCCACCGGAATCGGAATCCCCGCGCGTAACCCAAGCTTCTCCGCCCACCCCGGCGATAGATGGCCGGCAACCTTGTCGCTCGTCAGGTATTGGCCACCCATCTTGGCGCGCACGCCTGCGAGCAGCGGATCGACTGAAACCAGAAACTCCTCCGGCGGCAATCCGCCCCACTTCGGATTCCACATCCACTTGTGGCCCATCGCGCACACACTGCGTTTCAACTGGTGAACGCTCTTCACGCCACTCAGTGTGGCGGCCACCATGTCGCAGTGCTCGAGGGCCGTGACGAAGAGGTCCCGCTTGCCCGGATTATGTCGCAGCCAGTGCAGCAGCTTCGCGAAGCCCCACTCATGCGAGTAGACGCCACCGCACCACTCAATCGCTTCCAGTCCCCTGGCGTGCGCTTTGGTTGTGATCTCCTCTGCCTCGGCGTGGGCGCGATGATCGCACCACAGGTAGTACTCATCCAGCGGCTCAAGCCCCTCGCCCACCGGAATCACGCTCGATCCCGTCGTATCCAGCGCAATTGCTTCCACGCTGCCGCCGCTGATGCCCGTTGCGGCCAGTGCATCCTTCATAGCCACCGCGAGCGCCGCCATCTGGTCGCCATGCGATTGCGTCGCAAAATCCGGATCCTCGCGCCGGCGATGCAGCGGATAAGAAGCTGACGCAGTTCCGATGGGCCCGTACTGACTGTCCACTAATGTCACGCGCACGCTCAACGTGCCAAAATCCACACCGGCTACAACGGCCATGACCTACTCCCGCGTAAACGTTTCCTATTCGTGCACCAGACTACACCACGCCGAGATGCAACGGAAACTTGCGGAAGGGCAGCTTCTAGCTTCTAGCTACTAGCTCATCTTGCAATCAGGATCAGCAGAGGCCTACGCCGTGCACCGGCTTGAAGACCAGTGCGCGCGTAGTCCGTGGACTGCGGCCTTGCCATCACTCTCGCGGGTCATTTCTTCCCTGTCTCGAGCTTGGGTGCCACTGGCGTTTCTTTCACCTGCGACACTCCCTTTAGCGCTGACGGCATCACTTCCTGATTCTTCACCAGGATCGAAATCCTCCGATTCGATGGATCATACGGATTAGTTTTCACACGCAACAACTGATCTGCATACCCTCGTACCTGCGTCACCTGGTTCCCGCGCACTCCGTCCTGCTGCAGCAGCCTGCGCGCAGAGTTCGCCCGATCAGCCGACAACTCCCAGTTGCCGTAATTCGTGTCGTCGGAGTACTGTGCCGCATCCGTGTGTCCCTCGATCAACAGGGAATTGGGCAGCGTCTTTAGCTCCCCCGCAAGGAGTCCCAGCAATTCCTGCCCGCTGTCACTCAGCCGCGCGCTGCCGCTCTGGTAGAAGGTCCCGTTCTTGTCTTCGAGCAGCTCGATGCGCAATCCCTCGGGCGTGATCGTGATCTCAATCTGCTTTGAAAGTTTCTGCAGGTCCGCCCTCGCCTTGATCTCCTGTTCCAGTTTCTCCTTCAGCTTTTGCATGTCGTCCGCACTGGCCACCGTTACCGTCTCACCGGTGCCGGTCATCGTTGTGCCCATCATGGTGCCCGTACCCTTGGGGTCGTTGAAGTATCCCGCCACCGCCTTCTTCACCTTCTCGCTCGAGTTCATCAGCCACAGCACGATGAACAGCGACATCATGGCCGTCACAAAATCCGCATACGCCACCTTCCACGCGCCGCCATGATGGCCGCCGTGTCCGCCTTTGCGCTTGATTACGATAATGGGTTGCGTCTTGGCCGTCACGTCAGTGTCTTCCTATGCAGCTTTGGCTGGTGCGGCAGCAGCGCCGCCCTGGCCCTTGCAGAACTTCTCCATTTCGTCGAAACTTGGCCGCACACGCGCAGGAATCGCGCGCCTTCCCAACTCGATCGCAATCATCGGAGCCGACCCCTTCAGAAAGGCCAGCAGCAGCACCCGCAGAACATGTAGATAATCATTGTGCTCATCCGCCGTCTTCGCCATGTTCGCGCTCAGCGGGCCCGCCACGCCGTAGCACAGCAGAATGCCGAGAAACGTACCCACCAGGGCGGCCGCCACTTTTTCGCCGATCTCTTCCGGCGGGCCGCCCAGCGAGCCCATCGTAATCACTACGCCCAGCACCGCCGCCACAATGCCCAGTCCCGGCAGCGCGTCCGCCATCGTCGTCAAGGCCGCAACCGGTTGTGTCGCTTCGTGATGATGCACCTCCATATCCAGTTCCATCATCTGGTCCATGTCGAAAGGATCCACGCCTCCTGTGATCGCCATCCGCAGGGTGTCACACACAAATGCCAGCGCGTGATGGTCGGCAAGAAAATCTGGAAAGCCCTTGAAGACCGGGCTCTCTTTCGGCTTCTCTACATCGTTTTCAACGCTCAGCAATCCCTCTTTGCGTACCTTGTTCAAAAACATGTACATCATCTTGAGCAGATTCAGATAGCGCTGCTTGTCAAGCTTCGAACCGGTCAGAACGCCTTTCAGCCCCGCGAAAATTCCCTTCAGAATATGCAGCGGATTCGCCACCAGCAGCGTCCCGGTCGCGGCGCCGGCAATAATCAGCAACTCGGCCGGCTGCACCAGCACAGCCATGTGCCCCTTCTCCATCAGGAAGCCGCCAATCACCGCGCCAAACACGATAACAATGCCTATGATGGCAAACATGCTGGTCTCCCCTGCGCTGCCGTAATGTGATTCCCTCCCGCCCGCGCGCTTGCGAACATCGCGGCCTGCGCGCGCTCCAGCAAATCGGCTAGCGGCTCGCCGCCCTCAGCCTGGGCCGCGCCAATACTCACGCTGAGTGAAATGCGATCGCCCCACCAGCGAAAATCCGTGGTGCGCGCCAATCCGGCCAGCGTCTGTGCATGCGCCGCCAGCATTGCCGGATTGCGTTCGTGCGACAGCACCAGGAATTCATCGTCGCCCCAGCGCCCAATCTCTTCGGCCGGCTTCAAGCCGCTCACCAACGTTCGCTCCATTTTTTCCAGCATCGCTTCGCAGGCCCTCGCTCCGTGTGTGCGCCGCAACAGCCGCCCCTGGTCCACCATTACCCACAGCACGCCCAGGGGAACATCGCTTTGCAGAAACTCCTCATGCATCGTCGCGAGCCTGTCTTCGAGCTCTGTCTGGCTCTCTCCAATATTCGAGTCCTCGCCGAGATACCCATGCGGAAGCCCGTCTATGCTCTCCGCCGGATGAAACACCACACCCGTTCCGATCCGCGCACCCAGTCCATCGCGCAACACCATCATCCGCGCCATCACCGGAACATCGTGCCCCGCCTTGTGCCGCACCCGCACCAGCACTCCATGCCCTGACTTCTCCGCATCTGTCTGCCTGATCCAATGCTGTGCGCCTCCCTCGACCAGCGCATCCAGAGTCGCACGCACGCCACGACCCGCGATCTCCGCGCTCGCGAACCCCGTGATCGTCTCCGCCGCGCCATTCCACAGCACCATGCGCCCAGTTCGATCCGCTAGTGCAATGCCCTCCGCCATGCCGTCCAGCGCAGATTCCAGCAGTTCCGTGCGTTCCGCCATTCCACGGGTCCTTCCAACCCGTTCATCGGCATGAACCTCTTCACCATTACTCCGCCCAGCTATCCCGGCAATGTCATCTTGAGCGAAGCGAAGCGGAGTCGAAAGATCTGCAGTTGTTTCTTATGCCGTCGAGCGTTGCCTCTCTCATGGCGGCGAAGAGGTGTTCACAAGAGACACAAAAGGCCCTTTTGCTGAGGCCTTTCCAAAAACTACCGCAATTGTGAGGTAACGACGCCCCGAAAGAATCGCAGGAAGAGGTGCCCCCGGTCTCGCTTTTGAGACCTGGGACTCAATCTTGGGGAACAACCGATTTTCGCCGTGGAAAGTCTGGAGAGATTTAGAAAGGAGGGAACTACTTTGGCTTCGTCCCGGCCCCGTTGTTCGTACTCGTGCCGCTCAGCGGCAGCTTCACCACAAATCGCGTGTTGCCGGGTTCGGACTCCACATCGATCTTGCCGCCAAACTTCTGTGTCACGATCCGATGCACGATCTCCAGACCCAGCCCGGTTCCAGAACCCTGCGGCTTGGTCGTAAAAAATGCCTCGAAAATCCGAGGCAGTACATCCGCGGGAATTCCCGGTCCGTGATCTGTAACGCTTACCGCAAGCCAACCTTGGTCCGATGGGTTGCCATTGGCGGGCTCGGTCCACGTGGCGATCTCAATGTGTCCTTGCGCCGGCGACGCATCCGCGGCATTGTCAATCAGGTTTGTCCACACCTGGCTGAGCGCGGAACCGCGGGTGTGAATCACCGAAGGCGAAGCTTCAAACTTTTTGTCGACGCCGATCTGCTTCATGCGCAGCTTGTGCCCCAGAATCGTAATCGTGCTCTGCAGGCTGTCGTGCACATCCAGATCTTTCACGGGCGAGCGATCGTCATACGCAAACTTCTTCACCGCCATCGCCAGGTCCGACACGCGCGAAATGCTCTCCTCGATCGCGCACACCAGCGAGACACTCGATACCAGCGCCTGCAGCCAGTTCAGCGCGTCTGAAAAGCTGCTGGCATCGAAATACTCCCGCGCGCATTTCAGCTCTTCCTGCTCGAATCCAATCTCCACCAGCGACGGCGCAATGGTGAATGCGTTTTCAACTCCCGCATCCTGCAGCCACTCCGCCAGTGCCTCTTCGGCATCCGCCTGTTCCAGCGAACTCAACGCCGACGCATGGCAGCCCTTCATCGCGTGCTGCAGCAGGCTGTGCATGCACTGCAGTTGGTCCGGCGTCTTAAGTTTTCCCGACGAACGCAGGCTCAGATCCTGCAGCTTCATCAGGTTCTCGCGCAGTTGCGATGCCGCCCGCTTTGCCGCCGATCCAGGATTGTGCAGTTCATGCATCAATCCCGCCGCCAGCGTTCCCAGCGACACCAGCTTTTCCCGATGCAGCGCTTCCGCCTGGTATGTAGAAAGCCGCATCGACATATCTGCCAGCACCACCTTGCGCGCCTCGGGGCAGCAGGCCATCAATGCCCAGAACTGATCTGCGGTAAATCGCACCAGGTCCGAGTCCCGCACTGCTGTTACCAGAAAAGCGGCATGCATCTTCCCCGTCAAAAACGGAGTCTCGCCGAAAGCCTCTCCCGATTGCGCGGTTCCTACAGTGCTCAAAGATCCATCGGCCTCGACGCGGTCTGCGCGGCACTCGCCGTCAAGAACCAGCCAGTAGTAAATTGACCCTTGTCCCGGTTCCGCGAGCGTTGCCCCTGCCTTCGCCTTCACGCGATCCACAACGCTGATCGCCTGAAGCGCATCCGGCGGAACATCCTTAAATGGCCTCGTGTGGCCCAGCAATCCAGCTAGTTCCCTGAGAGGAACCGCCTCAATGGTCATCAATTGTGTGCCCGCGCTCATCTTGCTGTTTTAATCCCCATTTAGAATCCCGCCAGGTACTGATGCGCAAACTGTACCGCGATCGATCCCTCGCCCACTGCTGACGCCACGCGCTTCACCGATCCGTGCCGTACATCCCCCGCCACAAACACGCCAGGTACACTCGTCTCCAGCAGAAACGGCTCGCGCGGCTCATGCCAGCCATTCACCATCTTCCCGTCCTGCCGTAGATCCGGCCCCGCGAGCAGGAACCCCTTCTCGTCCCGCAAAATACTCTGCGGGAGCCATTCCACTCCCGGCTCCGCACCGATAAACACGAATAACGACGAGGCTTTTACGCAATATTCGCCTTTTGGACCGCGCAAACGCAAGGCCTCAAGCCTTTCTTCGCCCTCCGCGGCCGTTACTTGTGTCTCCGTTTCCACCACAATATTGGATGTGCGCTCGATCTCATCGATTAAGTATTTCGACATCGTGGCCCCAAGCCCCTTGCCGCGCACCAGAACCGTCACTTTGCAGGCAAATTTGGCAAAGTAAAGTGCCGCCTGCCCAGCCGAATTCGCTCCCCCCACCACAAATACTTCTTCGTCCTTGCACGAACTGGCTTCCACCAGCGCTGCGCCATAGTAGATACCGCGCCCCGTCAGCCGGTCCGCGCCCGGAATCCCAAGCTTTCGATACTGCACGCCCGGAGCCAGCAACACCACATGCGATGACACCTCACGCCCGTCGCCCAGCTTCACAAACCGGTACTGCCCGTCGATCCGCAGCCCCACCGCCCGCTGCGTCACAAACTCCGCACCAAACCGTGATGCCTGCGTATGTGCCCGGCGTCCCAGGTCCGAGCCCGTGATTCCAGCGGGAAAACCCAGATAGTTCTCAATCTTCGAACTGGAGCCCGCTTGCCCGCCCGGCGCTTCCGGCTCAACCACAAGGGTCTTGAGCCCCTCGCTGGCTCCATATACGGCCGCCGCCAGCCCCGCCGGACCGGCTCCAATCACCACCATGTCGTAAAACTCCTGCGTGGCGTGGGTGCTCAACCCCACCTTCGCAGCCAGCGCATCAAGATCAGCCTCTGCCAGCACGCTTCCATCCGCAAACAACACCACCGGCAACTGCTCCGGCCTCAGATGCCGCTCTTCCATCACTTTTTGCGCATCCGGGTTGGTTGCCACGTCGAGCCAGCGATAGGGGACATGATTGCGTGAAAGAAAATTGCGCACCGTGTGGTCGTTCAGCGCCCAGCGGTTGCCAATTACCCGCAGGCCCTCAAACGGTGGCGTGTAATCCGCCTTCCAGTCATCCAGCAGGTCATTCAGAACCGGATAGAGCTTTTCCTCCGGCGGATCCCATGGCTTGTTCAGGTAATAGTGAATCCGCGCCGTGTTGATCGCCTGAATCGCCGCCTCGGTGTCTGCGTAAGCCGTCAGCAGCACCCGTTTGGCGTGCGGATAAAACTCCTGCGCGCGCTCCAGGAATTCGACACCTGTCATCCCCGGCATGCGCTGGTCGCTCAGCAGCAGCGCTACAGGCTCCTGGCGCGTCTTCAGCTGGCTCAGCGTGTCGAGCGCCGCCTGACCGCTCGCTGCGCGCATCACCCGGTATTCCGATCCATATTGACGCCGCAGATCCTGCACTACCGCTTCCAGGACACTTACGTCGTCATCTACTACCAGTAAATTTGGCCTCGCCATAACCTTCCCAGTCTACGGTGTTTTTTGCCCGGCTACAAAGCCTTCAATCCCAATCAAATCCGCCGCTCAATAGGCCGCTACTAACGGCCAATTATGGGTTATATACAACCACAGTGGTGCCGCTTTGTGCCAAGTCGGTAAACAGGATGAGCGGACTACACCGACGAATTCTCCGTGACGATTCGATCATTTGGGCTGTACTCTAGGTTCAAGGGTATTACCTAGGTGCAGGTACCTCTGAGCAACAGGGGTGACGAAAGGCATGTGTATGATTTCTGATACACGCATCAGGGGAGTCCCGGACCTTTTTAGGCGTCTGCCGATGATCCTCAAGGGCAGAATACACGCCATCTGATGTAGTAGCAGCACCCGGCCCGTGAGAGAAAGAGAAGCCGGTTTCGGCCCAACAAAGTTTTGTTTCACTGGCGTAGAGGCGCAAAACATGAACAAGGTCATTCTTGCTGACTCGCAGGCAATCTTCCGGGCAGGGACCGCAAAGGTCCTCGCCATGGATGAAGACCTGCGAATTATTGCCCAATGCACCGACCTGGACCGGATGATGCATGCCGTTACGACCTTCCCCGGATCCATCGTGGTCTTCGCAGCATCCTTGCGGCCCGACATGGCCCGCCTGAAAACGCTGCTCGAAGCTTCCAACAGCCGCGGCATCGTTATCGCCGAAAACACCGAGGCAGCCAGCAGCTATCTGCAGCAGGGCTTCCGAGGCGTTGTGTTCCGCAATGTCACCGGCCAGGCACTCGTCGAGTGCGTCCGCCGCGTGGCTGCAGGAGACACTTGGGCGCCGCCCCAGCTCCAGGTCCCCGACTCACCCGAAGAGGATATGGTGGGCACTCGCGTTCGCGACCGTCTTACACCCAAAGAGATGCGCATTGTCGCGCTCATCGTCCAGGGTTGCAAGAATCGCGAAATCGCGCTGCGCCTCAAGACCACCGAGCAGGTCATCAAAAACTACCTGCGCTCGATCTACGACAAGACCGGCGTCAGCGATCGTCTCGAACTGGCCCTCTTCACCATTCACCACCGCGTCCTCGCACAGGCTGCAGCAGAAGTAGGCAGCAAGTTAGAAGCCGAGATGCAGGCCCCCGCACCGATGGCATCCGGTTCACCGGCCCTCGCTCAGTCTTAGTCGAATTCATCTACAAACCAAAGGCCGCTGATTTCCATCAGCGGCCTTTGGTTTGCCCCGAAAAATGTGTCATCC
>NZ_JBARMD010000046.1:0-6923 GCF_049802275.1 Occallatibacter sp.
GCGTATTGCTTTACGTTGTCGCCATCGTGAGTCTGGCTGAAATACTGCTGCTGAGCGTTGGCGGTCGCAAGGCATGCTGCAATCGCAGTCAACTCGCCTTTGCCAATTCGACGGGCGAGGATTTCGTCCTTCCCGGCAGCGGTGTCGAAGGCCCACTGTCCCGAGGAATTCCGAGCCAGGGGAACTGGAAATGGATAATTGTCGGCGCCCACGTAAAGGATCTCGCCGCCCGCTTTGATCTCGCGCCACCTATTCATCTGGCCGTAGGCAGCAACAAAATCCTGAAGCCCATTCTTGTCCTTCACGGGATCCCCGGAGAAAAGCACGTCGTTGCCATCAGGGCCGAAGATCGCAAGCAAAGCTTGCTGATCACCAGACTTGGCGGCGTCCAAAAATACGGCGCCTGCCTCCGCAGGGTTCGCGAAAGTTCGTTGGGCCGGCTTGGTATCTGTCGAATTCTTGCAGGATACGAACAAAATGACTAGCGCGAGGAGCGCTATGAGCTTTGCGGAACGCTCAAGGGTGTTCCTAAGTGTCCAGGTCCGATGAAACATACTGATTCCTCCAAGCCTCCACTTCTGTTTTCAGTTCTCTCGCTACGCAACTGAGCGTGACTAGCGCCGAAAGCCACCGCCACCAAAGCCGCCGCCACCCCCAAACCGGCCTCCGCTGAAGCCGCTCGATCGCATGCTTCCCCAGCCTCGACCACTATCCGCTCTTGAGGACCATCCCCCGCCACCGAAGCCGCCCGAGTGTCCACTCATGCCGCTGAAAGCGGTCGATTTTCCACTGGCCGAATCGTTGTGCTGCGCCCAGGAATTCGAACCCGAAGAGCGATTGGAGCTGAAGTTCTGTGCGCTCTGGTGATTCACGTTGACCGTGTTTTTGTTGTAAGTGTTACCGCCGTGGTAGTTGTTGTAGTTATTTCCTGAGTGGTTATAGGCGTTGTTATAGCCATAGCTATTGTGGTAGCCGCCGTTGTAATAGCCACCATGCCAGGCTGAATTACCGTAGTATCCTCCACCGTGATAGATAACCGCCGTCCCGTGCCAGCCGCAGTTCCAACTGCCGTAGCCCCAACCGCAACATCCCCCGCTCATCATTGCTCCCACCGCGATTCCCGCCCCGAATGACAGCATGCTTGCCGCAACCATGTCGCCGGTGGAGTATACGGGGGCCACATAGCTGGGAACCACGTAGGGATATCCGTAAATCACGGCGGGGTTGTACTGCGGAACGTAGACAACCTGCGGATTCGCCGATTGAATGACGATCGTCTGCGGCGACTGTTGCACCACCGTGATCTGCTGGGTCGATTTGAGATTACCTTTCTCCTTGGCTTGAGCGCGCAGCGTCTGAATCGCGGTCATCACATCCGCCTCCTGGTCGTGATAGGCCTCCCCGAGCGACGACGTCCAGCTGAGATTCTTCGACAGGTTGTCGAGCACCGAAGGGAACTGCGTGAGCGCCTTCACACTTGGGTCCCACGATTGCTTGTCAACGGCCTGCATCAGAGCGGTACCGGTTAAACTCTTGTTCTGCTGCATCCAATACTCCGCAACCGCAACCTGGTCCGGAAATGTCGAAGCAGCAAGGACCTGTGCCACCAGTGCATCTGGATAAAGGGCAATCGGCGCGACCAGCGCCTGCAACTGGCTCGCACTCTGGGGAACTGAGTCGGTTGCACTTCCGGCACCGTTCGAAGCATCCGGGCTTGGGGACTGGTATCCGAACGATATCTGAGGTGAAGCTGCAGCGAGCAGGATGCTAAGTGTCACCGACAAGACTTTCTGTGCAACTTTTCTACGCATGGAGTTACTCCAGGTTTATGTCCTTCGACCAGGATTTTTCGTTTCGCCAAGGCAAAGCTGAGGGTGCTGCGTCCGCATCAGGCGCAACACTGATGCGGCTTCCTACACCGGGCTGTGCAAAGGCCCGGCGCGGCATTCAAGATTCCGTCGCTGCGCTCAAAAGTAAAAGCTTGACTTGGTTTTTGTGTCTCGGTAGACGTCAACGTGCGCAAGAGCATCCGAGTATTCCCTATACGTGTGCACAATACAGAGCCGGTTTTGAGAGCACAACTGTCATATCTGACAGAGGCGGTCTATGTTTCCTGGCTGCGCACCCGGCAGTGGTGGTGATGCAGGTCGAGCCGATGGCCAAGGCGAGATCACCCATCATCGCATCGCTGTGCTCCCCACAGAAGCACCCACTCATGGTTCGGTAACGTCGAATTACTGGTTGCTCGAAGTGCGGGAGTAGTGACCGTTCGGTACGTCAGATATCTACAAATATTATGTCCAGCACAAACTGGCGGTTGAACAAAGAGGTCTCTTCTACCGGCGCAACGGATCTCGGCTTCGCAACCGTCGGATTCCGGTACTGGTAAATCGCTCCATATAGATGGCTCACACTGAATTGGCGTCGGACGACTTCAGAGGAGAATCAGCACCCCCACCTCGAAACGGTTCAGAGTGGTATTGGCCAGATTGATCGCACTCGCCATGACGATGGGATTCAGAATGCTGTGGCGCAAGATGTTGTCCACGATATAAGCGGAGTCTGGTCCGGCGTATCAATTGAATTGAACCCGAACACGTGGCCTCACCGACAGGAGCAGGCCGCTTGACCTGCTCCTGCGATTGGAATGCCTACTTCTCTTCAGGCGCCTTCTTCTTAGTGGGCGTGGTAGCGCCCCCTTTGAGAAGAGTCATGGCATCGGCTGCGTTGAATGGGTACGTTAGCACGGGCTCCTGGTTCGAGTTGTTCAGGGTGATGTCTACTCTACGATTCTGAGCCCAAACGATCGCTTTCATTTGGCTGTCGGCTCTCCTCCGCTGTTCGTCGGTCAGTTCCGGATTCTTATCGATCAGATCTTTCACCTGTTCCTCGGTGAGGTTTTGCTCTTCACCAACGGCGCGGGTATCAATGCTGGCCTCCGGAACACCCTGTTCCACCAGGAACGACTTTACGCGCGCAACACGGCGTTCAGACAGCGACTGGTTGAACTCGGGAGTTCCACGTTTGTCGGCATGTCCAGTCAGCGTGAGGCGCGCATCCGACTTGACTTGCAGATAATTCTTGAAGTCCGCCGCCAAAGTGGTCAGCATCTGCTCCTGGCTGGCCACAAGTCCGCCCTCGGGCTTCGCCTTCGTCGGTTGAGCAGTCGGGAAGAAGACGCTGTGGAGTGTGAGCGATGGGGGAGGGGGAGGGGGAGGTGGTGGGGGAGGGGGTGCGACTTCTACAGAGGCTGTGCATGTGCCGGACAGCCCGCGCGCGTCGGTCGCCGTGACGGTCACATTGATCGATCCACCGGGCTGTGAGGAGGTATCCAGAGTAGCTGTGGTCCCGCTACCGCTGACCGTGCCTGCCGAAGCTGCGTATGTGTAGCCGGCGATGTTTGACTTGTCAGGACTTGTCGCACTCGCCGTGATCGTGGAAGACTCGCCTGGTTTTACCGATGTCGGGCTGGCGGAACAAGTCACCTGCGGCGGGTTGTGCGGGACATTGATGTTGAAGTTTGCTCCGCAGTTAGCCACGTCGTTCTTCTTCGATCCTTTGGGATCGGTTATCGTGGCATTTGCTGTGTGCGTTCCCTCCGACAAGCCGGTCGTATCGATAGTGGCGGTCGCCGCATCTGTGCTCGACAGTTTGCCGTCAGAAAGCGTCCACGCATACTTCAAGGTGTGTTTCGGGTTGAAGTTGGTTCCCGTCGCAGTCACCGTGACCGGCTCGCCTACCATGACACTCGCCGGACTAGCGGAGCAGGCTGCGCTCACGGGAAGTGGTTCCTTGCCGCCGAAATTGAAGACCAATCCGCCGACATAGCGCGAACTATTCTGGTTGGCGCCCACATTCAGCTTACTGCTAAAGTTGGTATACAAATAACTGATCTCAAATGGACGCAGAGAAACGCGTCGGCTTATCGCAATGTCAAGTCCGAAGCCAGCGTCTGCCGCGAACGCATCGTTCGATTTGCTCCCGTTGGCGAAGTTCACTGCAGTACTTATCCTGGAGTAGAGGTTGGTGTTCGCGCCCCCGACCAGACCTATCACATACGGGCGGAAAACGCCGTGGCGAATCCCGACCTGCGGACCAAACATGTAGGTGAAGAGATCGCCAGAGGTACTGATTGATCCTCCCTGAGGGAGGAATGGATTGCCAGGCGGGAATATCACGACGCGCTTGTCGCTCTCGTAACCCTGGAAATCGGCCCTGAGTCCGAACTTCGAGCCAAAGTTGTAAACCACCGAACCGCCGCCGCCGTTCAGGGTATACCATTGCCCGTATTCATAAGTGCTGGACTCGTAGTCGATAGCCCCATAGTGCGAGTAGCTATAGTCGCCCGAGACCTCGACCTTCGGAGTCTGAGACCATGCCGCCAAGCTGGCCAGCATGACAGCCAAAGAGATAAATGCGACTCTGAGCTTCATTCAATTCCTCCATGAACTCCGTATCGGACGGCAATCTTGATCCCTTGTTCTGACTGGCTAGTGCCTCCAAGCGGCCGCTGTGCTCGGAGAGACCCTCAAAGAGCTTCCCCTTAATGCACAGTGAGAACTTTGCTATCACTCGCAGTGCTTCCGTTGATATCGCCCGCGGCCTTCACCATGGTTGCTCCGACGCCCGTGGAGGTGGCGAGACCGTTTCCATTGACGACTGCAACCGGTAGATCCGAAGAGGTCCAAGTCACTTGATTGGTGAGGTCCTGCTCTGACGAATCACTGAAAGTCGCCTGTGCCGTGTATTGCTGGGTGTGACCGAGAGCGACGTTCTGAGCCGCTGTCGGCATGATTGCGATGGTACTCAGGGTGGCATTGGTCACAGTGAACTTCACCGCAGCGGACTGGGCGTCGAACACAGCGCTAACCGCGACGGTGCCCGGAGCGATGCCTGATGCCCATCCGGACGAGCCCAATGCATCACTGATTGTGGCGGTTGCCGGCGTCGGTGATACCCAGGTTACTGACGACGTTATATCTTGAGTCGAGCCGTCTGCGAGAGTGGCAATCGCTGCCAACCCTGTAGCTGTCCCTTCCGCTATGGTTATTGCGGTTACCGGTGAGACCGCAATGGCTGCCGGTACGATCTCAATGGAATTCAAATTTTCGATGGTGAGAGTCGCTGTTTTCGAGACCGTACCAACCTGCGCCTTCACTGTTGCCGTTCCAGCCGCGACACCGGTGACCAGTCCTGTTTTATCTACGGTTGCGATGGAGCCATCGTTAGGCGAAACGCTCCACGCAGCTGCCAGATTGATGGGCTGTTTCGTGCCGTCGCTGAAGGTGCCCACCGCGTTCAGCGGAAGCGTGGAGCCGATCGCGACTCCAGAAGCGGCAGGGGTCAGCGCAATCGGTGTCAGCGAGGCCGAACTTACGGTAAGACCGGTACTTCCCGACATACCGCCGAGCGCTGCAGTGATCGTGGTTGAGCCGGAGGCAACGCCAGTGGCAACACCACTTGGCGCGCTGTTTGTGACCGTTGCCGCCGCCGTGTCCGAACTGCTCCAATTCGAATCCGCAGTAATGTTCTGTGTCGTACCGTCGTTGAACACTCCAAGAGCAGTGAAGTTCAAGCGTGTGAGGGGAGCGATCGTTTGAACCACTGGCGAAACCACAATGGCGGTCACTGTCGCATTCGTCACGTCGAGTGTGGTGCTGCCCGCCAGGCTGGTCGTCGGATCGGTTGCTGTGATCGTTGCAGCTCCCGCGGTGATACCGGCGGCACGCCCTGCATTATTGATTGTCGCAACTTTGATGGGGCTCGAGCTCCAGGTTACGGAACTAGTGATGTTGCGCTCGCCTCCGTCGGTGTAGATACCGTAGGCGAGGAATTGGTGACTTGTGCCTGCGGCAGTCTTGACGGTGCCGAGAGAGTTCGAACCTGGCACAACAACGGAACTGTCAGTGACGACAACGGAAACTAATGTAGGCGCTGCCACTGCAAGCGCGCTCGTTCCGGTGACCGTGCCGCTTGGCTGAGTGAAGCTCGCTGTAATGGTGGAACTCCCGATACTGTAAGTTGTCGCGAGGCCGCCGCCGGCAATCGAGGCCACATACGGGGTAGAAGAACTCCACGTAACGAGGGACGTGAGATCCTTTGTATTGCCGTTGCTGAATGTTCCCTGAGCGGTAAATTGTTGAGTAATTCCCGCTGCGACCGAGGGAGTTCCCGGACTTACTTGGATGGATACGAGATAGGGAAACTTCGCTTCACCGCACCCAATGAATCCGCCTAGACTTACAAGCACGACGAGTAATAGGAGTTTCTTCAAGGAACACCTCGCGTTTCAAAGAAGTAATTTGTTGTAGCTGGGCCGCAATTACCCGCGATTGCGGCGGACCAATCAGACGTGACATATAACAAAATGCGGGCCGAAAGAACGGCAATCTAATCAGCATCGGCCGTGGCTGCGATTGTTGGAGATACGAGGTCCATCATCGCTACGGAAGAGACAAATGGCACGGACGATTGTCTAACGGCTAAGGCAGTTTGAAAATCGACTTCAAGGCCTTCCATTAGAGTCGTTTGTTGAATCGTGCAACTTGCAACACGATGAGTTTTTGGCAACCAGGTAGTGAAATCAATTGGACCAAAGTCCTAATTTGCTTAGCGACCGGACCGCTCTGCTCTGCGGCTCCCCGATTGTCCTGACGCCCACACTCGGTCGGATCAAACACAAAGGGCGCGAGATAGCGCAACCAACTACCGGAACTTTTACCCCAGGCGAAGAGGGAAATCAATGAGGTAAATTCCTAGGTTTTTGTCAGAAGGAGTAATCCGGGAGCTAGACGTAAAGCTTGTGGAGGAACTGCCTCCGAGCAGATTGCCTTGCATGATCGAATCAAACATCTTGACCTAGGTCGCATCTTGGTGCAATGTGTGTAGATTCTGACTTCGTAACGCCGGTGTCGGCTGCAGAT
>NZ_JBARMD010000047.1:0-2482 GCF_049802275.1 Occallatibacter sp.
CAAAGAACGGAGCGAACCACATGGCGTAGCCGGAGAAGCCGATCACGATCATTCCCCAGAACACTGCCCAGTAATCGAATTTCTCCCAATAGGCGTAGCGCTCGAATTGCGGCTTGGGACCCAGGCCAAGCATCCAGCGCATGTGGTTGAACATGTCTTTCGCATCTTTCCAGTTGGCCACCATGGATGTCGCGCCCCAGAAGATTCCCTTCTCGCGACGGAAGAGTCCACGCGTGAAGATCTCTTTCACATGGATGAGAAAGGCGACGGTCAGCACCAGTGCGCAGAACTTATGAAAGAAGAGGATGGCTCCGAATCCGCCGACGGCATTGGCCAAGCCACGCGCCCAGATGCTTTCGCTGAAGCGCAAGGGCAGACCAGTGCCTGCGAGCCCGAGGAAGGTGGAGAACAAGACGGCGTGGAGATAGCGTTGCTCGCGCGTGAAGCGGTTGAACCAGCGTTCCGCCTTAGCGGTTCCTTCCACTTCGGTTAGTGCTGGTGCTTGTTCCAGCTCAGGCATCTTTCCCTCCATTTGCCGACTTTCTCCTGACCTGGTCGAATCGGGAACGAATCAGCCACAAAATCGTGTGAATCACAAAGAATGTAAGTACGCTCGCAAGCAGCAGATTCATGAACAGGCGCACGTAAAAGAGAGCCGGATTGAGATGGCGATCGTGTGCGTTGGCGTGCGGCTGATACTGGACGAAGCTCAGGTTGGCGCCCGCATGGCACCGGCCGCAGGTTTTGACCAGGTTGGCCTTGTTGATTGGCGAGCGGGGATCGGATGCAGGGTAAATCTCATGCGCTCCATGGCAATCCCAGCAGCGTGCGGTCTCAACGTATCCGCCCAGCGATCCGAGCTGCGAGTGGAAGGTGTCGCGATAGGTGGAAAGCTTCTCCTTGTGGCAGGAGCCGCAGATCGGCGTGGACTGCATGCGAAATGCGGATTCCGTCGGCTGCAGGATCGCATGTGCGGTGTGGCAATCGGTGCAGACGGGAGCTTTCAGATGGCCCGAGGCCACCGCATGACCGTGCGCGCCAGCCTGGTAGTCGTCATTGATCTTCGCGTGACAGGTGCCGCAGGTCTTGGGAATGTTTGCCTTGTAGGTTGAGCTGGCTGGATCCTTGTGACTCAGAATTCCGTGCGATCCATGGCAACTCTGGCAATTGGCCGCGACGAGCAGGCCCTCTTTGCTCAGCGCGAAGCCGTGAATTGAGTCCATGTAGTGCGGGTACACGCTGGGCAGGCCTTTTTTTGAGGCCATGGCGCCATCGCTGTGGCACTGGCCGCAGGTCTTCGGCACGTTAAGCGGATATACGGCTGAGCGTGCATCCGTTTTGGGAAAGATCTCGTGAGCATTGCCGTGACAGCTTGTGCAGGGATGCTCTTTTGCGGATGAATGCACGCTGCCGGTTAGCTTTGAGGCTTCGTCAGCGTGGCAGGATTTGCAGTCGACTTTGGCAATGTGGTCGGGATGCGGATATTCCTTGATGTCGGCGTGGCAGTTATTGCATTGCAGGCTGCCATGGATGCTGGTCTTGAACTTATCGCCATCGACGGAGATGCTGTGGCCTGCCGCGTCCTGCATGGTCTTGTCGCCATGGCAGGCGAGACAGTCAGCTTGCGCTGGCAGGTAATGGGGCGACAGGAAGACCGCGACTGCGAACAGGCTCACTCCGACTGCTCTGTGGTGTCGAACAAGTCTGAAAAAGGCGGATAGCCATTCGGCTGAGCCGGCAACCATGGCGATGAAGAATGCTACGAAACGTGCGGCTTTGGTCATGCGGCCGTCTTTCCCCTGCGCGGAGTGAGCAATTGTGTTCCCGCACATGGCTTCCCCCGCAGCGAATTTTCCGCTTGCGCTGAATTCCATGGCGGGGATTGCAGCTCTGAGAAGACTCTCTTTGTGACCCCGCTGGCAGTGATAGTGGTCACAAATGCAATGAAGTCAAAGGAGATGAATTGTTTTCAACTTGTGACGCGGGCCACCTCACATATTTCTGACAGATCTGAAGCGCAGGAACGTCAGGACGTTTGACGGGCAAGTAACACGAGGCTGCTAAGCGGATGCAGACTGCCCAAGAAGACCCAATGCGTACCGGAAACTTCCATCAGCGGCTAAAGCCCTCATTCATCTTCCGATTTGCGGCATGACTGAAAGTCATGCCCTGATACAAACCCCGTCGGGAATGAGTTTCTCCGCAAACTGTAAAGCCGTGGCCTTTCAACCCCCCTAGGCAACCGGTTGTAGTCGTGATGCGAGTCACATGCCGACGTGTATCGTTTTCGGGACAATGATGCCGCTGTGTGAGGTGTCTTTTATGGCCACGTCTGCGACAACCACAACTCCAACCATGCTTACGCTGCCTGGCGATCCTGTTAGACAAGTTCAATGGCGATTTGCCGATCGCTATGACCTGCAGATGCTGGTGCAGTCGGCGCGCACAGTGGCGCGCGGCACGGTCGCACACATGGTAGCGG
>NZ_JBARMD010000048.1:0-14317 GCF_049802275.1 Occallatibacter sp.
CACCAAATGTGAGCTTTCACGAGATTTGCAACGGCATTCGCGATACGGCCAGCAAGACTCCGGCGAACCCCGAAAATCATGGCCCTCCCCGAAAGACCGTACATGGGTTCCCCTCCGGTCGCTGGCATCGGAATCAGCGCGTTGTAAAAGACCGGAAGCTTAATGCCTTGGTATTTCTCAGTTGCAACCAGGCCGGCTGGGAGGATATTGGGCTCCCCAGCCGGCGCTGGCAGTTTCAAACGAAGCAGTGAAAACTTACCGGGCAGCGCAAGCGCTACTTCCGAATTCGGAGAAATTCGATTTAACGCCGGCGCCGGGATGAAGACGCGAACCACTCTTGCTTCGTCTGCAATTCGCAGCAGCGGTTGTCCGTATCCAACATCCTGATCCAGAAGCAGCGCAGGATTCTCACTCACTACCGTGCCATCGGCTGGGGACGTGAGATCAAGCGACGATTGTGCCTCGTTGGCAAGGCCAGTCATCCTCCGTGCAGCGACCTGCTGAGCGGCCGCGGTTCCAATGCTTTGCCCCTGAATCTGCGAATCAAATGTCTTGAATCGAGCATTCCTGGTTTCTGCGAGCGCGGCGGATCGCATCGCTGCCGCCGCATAGCTAGTCATGTGAATCAAGGCTTCTCCGGCACGGACCTTCTGGCCCTCTTTCACGAGAACGGCGTCAATCCGCCCCGGGATCGCCGCGCAAATTGTGTGCGATTCCACAGGCTCAATCACAAAAAAAGCGTCCTCCCGGTCGCGCCAAAGGGGGACAAAAAGCAGGGCAATCAACCCGAGCACCGACAGGGCATAGACAGGTCGCCACCGGAATTGTGATTTGATATTCCGTTCCCAGCTTTCCGTCATCACACGGCGTAGCGAGCGCAATCGGGAGCGATACAACACAAAGGCCAGAGCGAGCGCAGGAAGAATGGCCCATTCCGCGAACCATCGCGACCCGAGCCTGTAGGAAAAACGAACAACGATGAAAAGCAGGGTATAGCTGTAGAGCCCGGATGCGATGCAGTAAATCGTAAAGAGAGCGACGCGCCGGCGCGGCACAACCGGGACATCGACCGGCAGGCGCAGCACTTTGGCCTGCACCCAGTTCGACAAGAACGCCGTGGATCGTTCCTTCAGATCGGGGATCTCGATGATCTCGGTGAGCAGATAATAGCCATCCAGCTTGATCAGCGGGTTGAGGTTGATGACCACGGCAGCGAATCCCGTCAGCAGAATGAACTCATACATGAGACTGTGGAACCATCCTCCTGCCGGCGCCTGCAGCCAGAAAATCATTGCAATCGCACATAGCACCAGTTCAATCCAGATCCCGGCAATGATGGTTGCGACCCGCTGCACCTTTGTCCCGGAGACCCAGCTCTCCGTCACGTCTACAAAGAAGCAGGGCACAAGGTACAGGAACATAAGCCCCATGCTGTGGACTTGCCCGCCGTAGTGCTTGCAGGTAAGCCCATGCGCACTTTCATGCATAAACCCCACGATCAGGATCAGAACCCAGAACCGCGCGAATTCGACAAAGCTCTTCTGTCCGAAGTTGAAGAACAACGCTGTATCCGGCCCTATGGAATGCCAATTGTTAACCACGACCAGAGCTTCAAATGCAAACAGAAGCAGGGCGGTCAGTACGCACCAGCGGCTGTAAATAAAGTGGCCCGCTGCTCCATCAAGCCAGTCAAGATAGCGATCCGGATCCCAGGCCGAAAAACTGATGTGCGCGAAGTTGATCTTTGATTCTGAGCGCCTTCCGCGCTGGGCCAGGAGCTTGTCGCGCATGGCCAGGTTTTTTTCCAGGTGCGTCTCATATGTGAGGCCGGCGTCATCCAACTGTTCGGCAAACTCTCGAATTTGCTCGGTCCCAACGGCAGTCCCGATCTGACTCGAATAAATCTCGGCGACCTCTTCGTACGACCTCTGGCCATCGAACAACCGCGCGAGCTCCCACTGTGCCGGGCTAAAGCGATAGTAGTTGTTCCTCCCTCGCTGTAGAACTCCGATCACCGGTTCGTCATCGAGGACTGTTTCGTGGGTGACCAGGTCGGGGTCGAGTTGCGGCGGGCGACTGCGTGACAGTCGCTCCCGCGGGATCTCAGGAAGTGCCGCATCGAGAGCTTCGGCAAGATTCATGGCGCCAGCCGCACCTGCATGGTCATTCCCGGCTTGAGCAGCGGCGACGGATGAACCACGCCGCCAATCACCTGGATGCTGCCGCTGGCAGGGTCAACCACCGGACTCACGCGCACGATGCGCCCCGGTTGATGGAGCCCGGGATAATCGGCCGTCGTCAGTTCCAGCGGCTTCCCTGTAATGAAAGCCCCCATCGCGGTTTCGGGCACGGTAAACAGCACCTGCAGAGGCGCTTCAGCGGTGATCCAGAAGAGCACATCTCCGGGCTTTACCTCCTGGGCGGGACGTACAGAACTGCGCCCCACGACGCCTGCAAACGGCGCCACAATCCGCGATTGCTCCAGTTGCAGCTTGGCGGTGCCCAGGTCGGCATCAGCGGCAGCCGCCTCTTCCCGGAAGCGTGTGACCTCGGCAATCGTTTCGTCGACACGATATTTCGCGTGCTCCCAATTTTCTTCGCTGATGATCTTTGCATCACGCATAGCTTCAGCGCGGCGCAAATCGGCCTCCGCCGTCTGTTGCTCGGATTGCCATTCAAGAAGCTGCGCCTGGACCGACGCCATCCGCGCCCGCTGCGATTCGCACGCCGACCGCAGAGTGCGATCGTCGAGCTGGGCGAGAAGCTGGCCTGTTTTCACATGATCGCCGATACGGACATCGATGCTTACGATCCGGCCGTTTCGTTCTGCGGCGATGTCTGCCTGTTGCTCGGCAACCAATGGACCGCTGGTCGAAAATGATTTCGGGTCCACAGCTTCCGAAAGGGGAACAGTCCCAGCTTCGGGAGCAGCTTTCGGCGCCGGAACACTCGCCGAGGGCGCGGCGGCGCTTGCGTCTACCGCCGCGGGATGGGAATCGCAACCAGCGCAGAAAAACGCCATCGCGGCAGCCGTAATCGCGACCGACCAATGTAAGCGAACCCGGCGGCGAAATGCGTTTGCCATACGTCTACCACCCAATCCAATTCCAAAGTATTTGCCAGGCCCACAATGCCGGACGCCGCAGCAGCACATATCCGGCGGGTTTCCAACCGAGAGAAATCTTCGCCCGGCCGGTCATTCCGGCACGCAAGGTTGCGTCTGCGTTCGAGAGCGGAACTTCAGCGGTAAACGTCCGATCGCCGTCTCCGGCCTTCGCCTCCGGACTCACCACTGACACCGCTCCGCGCCACGTCCGTTGGGGATAACTGTCGAGTTTGATGGCAACACGCTCGCCCGCACTCATCAACACCGTATCCTGTTCGGGAATTGAAATCTGCAGGAGCGCAGAGGAGAGATCCAGCACTTGTGCGAAGGCATTGCCGGCATCCAGGTGTTTGCCTGCGACGTTTTGCAAATCCGGCGTCACTACGATGCCGTCAATCGGCGAACGCAGCTTCGCGTCATCGACCCGGGTGCGGGCACGAACGACTTCCGCGTGCAAAAACTCCGCCTGTTCGCGGTCGGCGCCCGACTGTGCTGCGCCGCGCGCAAGATCATTCTGCATCACCAGCATCGCCTGCTGGTATTTCGCTTCAGTCGATGCAAGCTCGGCGCGCCACTGCCAGTCGTTCATCGCACCCAGCACGTCACCCTGTGCCACGCGCTGTCCTTCGTGTGCGTAAACCGATGTGATGTTGCCATCTACGGGCGCGGCAATCGTCACCAGGTGCTGGGGCGCCACCACGGCGTCTCCAGTAATGCGCATCGGCAGGGGCAAAAAGCACAGAAGCAGCGCGCATCCGAACAAGACGCCGAAGGTCATCCATCGGGTCCGCCGGTCGTTCAGCAGCACCTGCTTCTTTTTCATCATCGGCTCGATCAAGCTGATCAGCGGCACGTCGCGATAGAGCATCGCATTGCGAATGGCAACTGTAGCCTGGGCCGCCAGGATCTTGATCATCTCGATGTGCGGTACGTCGAGAAAATCTACGTCGCTGCTCTCGTAAATCAGCATGCCAACCCGACCCTGGTCGTCGGCCAGCGGCATGGCGTAAACGGCGCGATAGCCCGTGGCGGCAAAGTACTCTGCAACCGGCCCCGGAATCTCCTGGTGCTCGCCGTTATCGTCCGCTTTACGCAGATGCACCAGTTCCGTTTGTGAGGCGAGCCATCGCATCAACTGATTCAGCCGCTCCACGGTAATGTCGCCCAGCGGCAGCGTTGCCATGCCCGACACAGCCTTCAGTTGCAGCTTCCCGCGCTGATCGAGTGCAATGGCGCAACGCTCGTAAGGGAGAACATGCTGCGGGCTGTTGGCGATGATTCCCAGCAGGCGATCGAGGCGCAGCGTCGAGGTGATCTCGCCGCTCACATGCACCAGCGCCTTCAGGATCTCCAGCTTCCGCTCGGCATGCATCAGGCTCGCATTCTTGAGCGCGTTGGCGATGGTCTCCGCCATCGACATCATCAGGAATTGATCGTCGTCGTCGAATACGCCATCTTCTTTGTTGATGGCCTCCAGCACGCCTATCTCTGCTTCGTCCTGCATCAACGGAACCACGAGCGCATTGGTCACCGGTGTTGCGTCCAAGTCGGGATCCAGGTGGGCATTGCGTGAGGTCAGTCGCTCGTCTTTGGCATCGGCGATCAGCAGCGCTTCGCCCTCTTCGGCCATATCTGCCACGTAGCCTTCGCCTGGCACCTGCGTCATGCCCGTTTCAACAGTGGAGTCATCTCCGTGCGTCGAAACCAGGCGCAGAATATCCCCGTCAAACATCCAAAGATGAATCGCCTGGCATGGCAACATCGCTGCTGCCTTCACGGGTATTAGAGCCGTGACTGCTTCCAACTCGAGCGTTGCGTTGAGAGATTTCTCAAGGTCGTAGAGCTGCGACATCCGGTGCACGGAATCAAGCAGATCCTGCCGCTGTGCCTCGCTGCTTTCGGACGCGAGAATTGCTGTTGAACCCAGCTGGACTATCTGCGCAATCGCCTGCAGGTCCTGCAGCCTCGGAGTTCCGGAGAAGGTAAGGATCTCCGCCGCTCCGATCAGTTCTTCTCCCTGGAGCAAGGGAATGTATGCGATCGACGAGACAGATCGGGAGATCTGTAGATGCGAGTAGTCCTCACGCAGAATTTCCGCGCCCGCATAAATCAGCGTCTCAGGCGACTCAAGAACCAACGGGGCCATTAGCCGGTTGCCGGATCCCGTCGACGCCGGTTGTGGTGACACGTCTCCGGCGAGGCCGATCACGGTCCAAGCGTTCTCAAGATCCTCACTATTGAATCTGTGAACCGCGCATGCACAGTTTTGCAGTTGCGCAACAATGGCCGCCGCAAGTACTGAAGCCCGCATGACCGCGTCCGGCGCGGCAAGAAGCTGCGCACCGACTTCGAGAGCAGCGTCATTTACTGGAGAGATCATTGGGTTTCGGATAATCCGGCAAAACTCTTCTTGACAAGGGAAGTTGCGCTATTAATTCTCAGGTAGTTGAGGTTGGAGATTAACAAGTCTCAATCTCGGTGTAAAGCAAAAATTCGCTTGAAGAATGGGGAGCTGTGGACCTGGATATCAAAGAATCTGGCGCTGTTTGCGTGCTCAAATTGAAAGGCCGTCTGACTAGCGGAGAGGCTGTCAGTCAGTTTGAAACTGCGTTTCAGCAAACCCTGGCCAGCGGACATATTTTCCTGGTTCTCGATCTTGAAGCCCTTCCCTACATCGATTCCTCCGGGATCGGTTCTGTTGTCAACGCGCTTCGCCAAGCCAACAAACTTGGTGGCACAGTCAAACTGATCAACCCCTCGTCGTTCGTTTCCAAAACATTCAAGATGGTTGGCATCTTACCGCTCTTCGGCGTCTATGATTCCGAGACTGATGCCGTCGCCGCATGCGGCGCCTGAGAGGTTCAGTTCTCGCTGAATTCGCCGAGAGGCAATGGATGGCTGAAGAGATATCCCTGGAATGAATGGCAGCCCAGCTTCGCCAGGAAGGCGCGCTGCTCCTCTGTTTCCACGCCTTCGGCGATAACCGACAGGCCCATGGCCTTGCCAAAGGAAATGATGGCCTGCGCTACCGCACCGCTTATCGGGTCCTTCAGGATGTCGTTCACGAACGCGCGTTCGATTTTGATCTGGTCCAGCGGCAGGCGCTTCAGATACGTCATCGACGAATAGCCTGTTCCAAAGTCCTCCAGCGAGAATCGCACCCCGTGCGCTTTCAGCTTGGTCATTCTTGCGATTACGTCCTCGACGTTTTCGCCGAACATGCTTTCGCTCAGCTCGATCTTCAGGTTGTTGGGGTTGGCGCCGGTTCGTTCGAGGGCGGCTAATACGTGATCCACAAACTTTGGCTGACGGAACTCGCGTGCGCTAACATTCACCGCGATCGACAGATGCGCGCCCTCTTTGCGTGCTGCCCATGCCGCAATCTGATTGCAGGCGGTTTCCAGGACCCAACTGCCCAGGGGAAAGATCAGTCCTGTTTCTTCTGCAAGGGGAACGAATTCCTCCGGTGTCACAAGTCCGCGCGTCGGGTGGTTCCACCGAATCAGCGCTTCAGCGCCCGTTAACAGGCCGCGATCCAACTGTGGCTGGTAATACAGCGAAAACTGATTGGCGCGGATTGCCGCTCGCAGATCCCTCTCAAGGGCGACGCGCGCGTTCACCGACGCCTGCAACGCCGGCGCAAAGAAGAACATCGCGTTCCGTCCCGCGGCCTTGGCCTGGTACATCGCGATGTCCGCCTGCTGCAGCACCTCGTTGGTACTCTCGCTCTGGTTGCCGAATACGGTGATCCCCATGCTTGAAGTGGTGTGGCACTCGCGCCCTTCGAGCAAAAAGGGCTGGTCAATCGCGGCCAGAATCTTTCCACCCACGGTGCGTGCCTGGGCGGCGGCAATTTCCGCCACCTGGCTCAGGTCCTCGAGAATGATGACGAACTCGTCGCCGCCCAGCCGTGCGACGGTATCCACTTCGCGAACGCAACCAGCGATCCGGCGCGCCGTCTCCTGCAGCAGCAGATCGCCGATGTGATGGCCCAGCGTGTCGTTCAGTGACTTGAATCCATCGAGGTCAACGAACAGCAAGGCATGCTTGCTGCCGCTTCGTATGCTCGAGATGAGGGCCTGGCGCAGCCGCTCCCACAGCAGACGGCGATTTGGCAATCCGGTCAGCGTGTCGTAGAAGGCCAGGTTGCGAATCTTCTCCTCGTCGGCCTTGGCGGCCGAAACATCGCGGATATAGGAGATGACGCAGGATTCGCCGTCAAAATCGGCATAAGAAGCTGAAAGCTGACCCCAGAAGACCTCGCCGTTCTTGCGCCGCAGCCGGACCTCCAGGTCGCGGCAGCCTCCTCGTTCATGCAGCCCATCGGCCACCCTGAGGCTGTCGTCCTCATCCGCCCAGATATCCAGTTCCAGAGAGGTACGGCCGATCACCTCTTCGCGGCTGAATTGCAGGGTGTCAAGCAGGGCTTGATTGACCTCGACAACTTTGCCGTCCTCACCGCGTGCAATCAATACTCCATCCGGACTCGTCTCGAACAGGGTTCGAAAGCGGTCTTCCTTCGCCGGCGCGGCCTCAGGAGCGGAGGTGGTCAATGCGCTCTCCGCGCTCTTGCGGTCATGAATGGCTTCGACATGTGCCAACAGGTGAGAAGGCCAGCCCTCGCGATCGCGCAGAAGCGATACGGTCAGCTTGGCCCACGTCACAGTTCCCTCTTTGCGGATCAGCCGGATTTCGAGACTCAGGGCGTCGCTGGCTCCGGTCCATAGCCTCTGAAACGCAGTGAGGCACTGCGCGCCATCCTCGTCCGGCGTGATCTCCTGGATCATCAGGCCGCGGACTTCTTCGCGCGGGTAGCCGATGATTTCAGCAAACTCTGCGTTGCAGCGGAGGATATGGCCCTCCGGGGTGGCGTGAACAATTCCCACCGTAGCCTGCTCAGGGAAACTCCGGCTCTCTAAAGTAGGCTTATCGGACATTGAGGCTTGCCGTTCTGAAAAGCTAATGTGCTCGAATTGTATAGCTCGTGAACTTGTTTTCAATGACTTGACCCCAACCCAATCCAGGAAAAACCGAGCAAATCGTCACCTGATGCAAGCACCACCGTAATCACACAACCGCACTCCTTTGCGTCAGGGGCGACGTATGGTGGGCGGTATGACTGCCTTATCTCTTACGCTGTACCCCACCTCTCCTGCACCTGAGTTAAACCACTGGCCAGAAACAATGCCAAACATGGTTCCCCATAACTCGAGGCAAGAAAGCGGTGTGATCCGATGGAATAAATATATAATACGCATGAATTTACCTGCCCAATTTATGCACTGGTTCGATTGCCTGAATTTCAGACACGTTTCCGGTTTGCTGTCGTCCGAAAGACCTGCTGATCGCCCTGAAGTATTCAGTTGGAACGAAAGAAATTCGCTGAGGCACGCAAATAACACTTCGGTGTGAACTTGATGCATCCGCGAAGCACTTGTCATCGGGACTCTTGAATGATCCTTGTTAAAGAGCCATCCAGATATGGCTTTTCTGGGGACGTAACAAAGCGCGATAGGTACTGCAGACGCTTCAGGGCACTCCTTCCTGGATTACTTCTGTGCGTACTTTTGATCGGCTGGCGGTGTTCTCTCGCTCAAAACAGCAAGCCGACTGCGGTCTCTCCCCAGGTTCCCAAGGAAGCCCCACCAGCCGATTTCAAGATTCCGCTCATCACGGAACCACTGCGTCTCTCAGATTTTTCCGGCATGAAACCGAGTCCGGGACTGAAAGACCGGCTGGCGAAGATAACGGGATTCATTCAAAACGCGCCGAACGACGGCGAACCCGCCACGCAGCAAACCGATGTCTGGGTGGCCCATACCAAGTCAACCCTCTACTTCGTGTTCATCTGTCACGATGACCGCCCCGGTGCGATTCGCAGCCACCTCTCCCGCCGGGAGAACATCGCCGGCGACGACACCGTTTCCGTGCTGCTTGATCCCTTCCAGGACCGGCGGAGGGGGGTGCTCTTTTCCGTCAATCCGGCAGGCGTGCAGGCCGATGCCGCCTGGACTGATACCTCGAGCGTGGACTACACCAGCGATTCGGACTATAGCTACGACCAGGTCTGGGACTCCGAGGCACGCATAACTTCCAGTGGCTGGATCGCGTTGATTGCGATTCCATTCCGCAGCCTTCGGTTTCGCACCACCGCATCGGACTGGGGTGTGGTCTTCTCCCGCAATCTTCCGCGCAACAGCGAAATGGATTTCTGGCCCATTGTTTCGACAAGGACCTCCGGCGTACTAAGCCAGGAGGCCACCATGCACGGGATTGAAGGAGTCACGGGTTCCCACAACCTGCAACTCAATCCCTATGCGCTCGGCCAGAACGAAAAGGAACTGATCAATATCGATCCGCTGAACCCCTATTGGAGCTCACGAGCTCTGGAAGGCACGGGCGGGGGGGAAGCCAAGCTCATCATCAAAGACAGCATTGTGCTCGACGGGACCATCAATCCTGATTTCAGCGATGTGGAATCGGATCAGCCCCAGTTCACCGTGAACCAGCGCTACCCCGTGTATTTTCCCGAGCTCAGACCCTTCTTTCTGGAGAATGCCAACTACTTCAGCACGCCGATCGACCTCGTCTATACGCGCAATATCGTGCACCCCGAATACGGTATTCGGCTGACCGGCAAAATCGGCGGCACAAACCTCGGCTTCTTCGCCATTGACGATCGCGAACCGGGCGAAACCTATCCACCGGACAATCCGCTGTATCTTGAGCGAGCCAAATACTTCGTAGGCCGTATCTCAGAAGACCTGGGAAAGAACTCGAGCATCGGGCTCATCTACACCGACCAGGAATTCGGAGGCGGATGGAATCGCGTTGGCGGGCTAGACTTCACGGCACATCTGAACAAGAACTGGACGGCGAACGGCCAAATGGTCGCAAGCTCGACCCAGGGGCCGAATGACCCAGCGAATCCGCCCACGTACTCTGCCGGGCCAGCCAGCCAGCTGGAAGTCCAGCGCGCCGGGCATTCCTTCGATTTCGATAACATCTTCAAGGACTACAGCAGCGGCTTTCAAACGCAGCTCGGATTCATTCCCACCACCAATCTCTACAGCAATCAAACGCACGCCACTTACATCTGGTATCCGAAGAAGAGCTCGGTTCAGAGCGCTGGTATTGACGGATTCTCGCTTGTCGGGTGGGACCATCAGGGCAACCGTCTCTATCACTACTTCACCTTCGCTCCTTACATCACCCTGCCGCGTCAGTTCCAAATTGCGCCGCAGGTCGGCGAAAACTCCGATACCGTTGGCCCGCAGGACGGATATCCCCTCGATCACAATGTGAATTTCACTGAGAACTTTGGCGGAGCGGTGGTGCACGGGGCACCCTGGTCGCAGTTGAACTTCACCATCATCGGGTTGCGCACCGGCAACGTGAATTACAACCCCGTCGCAGGAGGCGTGCCATCCCTGCTGAATGCCGAGCTGGTGCAGGCACTGATCACGCTTCAGCCTGTCAGGCGGCTTACAGCAGACAATACCTATCTGCTCGACCGGGATCATGCGGCTGACAATGGCGCGTTCGTCTATGAAAACCAGGTCTTTCGCACCAAGATCAACTATCAGTTCACGCGCTCCATTTCCGCCCGCGTCATCGCGGAGTACGACTCAACGCTGGCCAACCCCGCCGAAACGTCTCTGCAACGGACAAAACAGATCCAGACGCAGGCCCTGTTCACCTGGCTTCCTCATCCCGGGACCGTGGTCTACGTCGGATACAACAACAATATTCAAAACCTCGACAGGTCGCTCTGCAACCGCGAGCCAAACGGGGCATGCAATCCGGCAGAGCCAGTTCCCCCCACATCCGTCGACTATCTGAATACCGGCAAGCAAATCTTCGTGAAGATCTCGTATCTATTCCGCTTCTGATGTGCCACAAGCGCAAATCGAGCCTTGAAAGATCGGGCCATTAGCACTGTCAGAACCGAAGCAAATTAAGCCGTAGGAAGGAAGCCGCAGATTGAGTTCCCAAAGGGTATCGCTTCAGAAGTGTCGTAAACGACCACTTCTTCGGATGGTGTCTGAAACAACCTAGCGCTTGCTAAAGGGCATCGAGTCGATTTAATTCCTAAAGTTGTGCCGTTGGGCAAGCGGGGATCGGTTGCACTGTTGCCTGCTTGGAATGATCATCCCGATCACGCATGTTCTGTGAGTGGGTAATATGTGGTGATGAGCAGTAAGACAGCAGCGGAGAAGCGGTTCGACGAGATACTGCGGCGGATGTTGGGGTCGAAGCCATTATCGCGGTCTGAGATCAGCGCGAGGATTCAGGCGCGGCACAAGGCCGCGAGGATCAAGAAGTAAGTTGGCTTGTGTTTAGAACCGCAACGAGCTTCTTGTACGGTAATGGAGTTCGACTTACCATGCTGGCCAGCGCCATCTCGAAGATCGAAGCCTGCATGCTGCGCCGGTTGTACCTCCAGCAGAACTCGCGCATGTAGCGGCCCAGGTGCCAGGGACTGAGCTTGTGATAGTTGCCGACGATGGCACGCTTGAAGAGTGAAAACGCATTTTCGGCTGTCTGCGTAGTTGCGCCAGACGCGCTCCGCCAATTCCTTGGCGTGATTTCCTCGTGAGCGTTTCTCTCTGGGGATGAGACACTTGTAAGTGGGATTGCCATCGGTGACAACTTCCTTGGTGTCCTCGGCGAGTTTGGCATCCAGCACCGGCTTGATGGCCTCGAATTTGCGATTGGACATCGATTCCAGATGTACCCGCCCGTTGCGCTCGGCCAGTCCAATCACCATGGTTTTATGGGCCTTGGCCACCTTGGAGCCCTTATGGCGAAGGCGGCCGCCAATATAGGCTTCATCGATCTCCACCGTGGTGTCGGGATCTCCCAGTTGAATGTCTCTGGCTTCCCGCATGGCTTCGCGGATCCGGTGAGCCACATACCAGGCCGTCTTATAGGTCATGCCGATGTGGCGTCCAAGCTGGCTGGCTGAAATGCCTTTCTTGGCATCGCTCATCAAAGAGATTGCGGCGAACCATTTCGTCAGAGGCAGATGTGAATCATGAAATAAGGTTCCGGTTGTTGCGCTGAACTGGAACTTGCAGGAAGCACACTGAAACAAGCGCCGCGGCCCGCCGGTCTTGTTCGTGGAATCGATCGGCCAGCACTTACTGTGATCGCACGCCACGCAGCGAACGCCCTTCGGCCAGCGTGTCCTGACTAAGTGATCCAGTGCAGCCTTTTCCGTTGGAAACCGGCGCGTCAGAGAGTAAAGATTCATCGCATCCCTCGCCTTTATGCATCATCTCGCTAAATAATACATGTGTCAAAGGGATAATCATTCTACTTGAGCAACACCCCGGCGCGAGCCGTTGTCCAATATATAGTCAACTTCTGGGTGGTCCACCATATATCCAGATCGCTCCTCTTCGAGCCTATAGATCGCGGCTGCCTTCAGTGACAGGAACTGGGAGGCATGTTCAAATCTATGTGGATTCCGAAGTTCAGATTTGTTTGATTTGTTCTTGGTGTCACGCCCTATGCGCGTAGCTCTGATCACGACTTTTGCCGCCACCCGTAAAGAACCGCTGGTGGAGATGATGAACCGGGTTCACCAGGGATTTCTGGATGCGGGGCTGGGCGAGCCCGCAATCCGGTTCAGTCTGGGGGATGGTCTTCTGGGTGGCGTTTCTGCTGTTGATCGGGTGCTCAAGCGTCATCCAGAACTGGAGCGATTCCTGACACAAACAGAACCGCAGCTTGCCGCCCTCACTGGTGCACGACGGATAACAAACCAGCCAGACACCGCTGGAGCGCTTGAGCCGGTGCCATACTCCACGCTCCAAGCCATTGCCGCCGGAGTTCCTCGTTCCTACCCGTTCAGCAATGCCGCTTTTCATTTTCATGCGTCGGAATTTGGGGAACTTGTTCCGACACTCACCTCACCGCCTGGACTACGCACAGGCGTGTCGCTCATTGATAGGTGGTGGGTCAATGGGCGCAATCGTTCTCTCTCTGCGTGTACGGTGATTGAGGCCGAGTTCGGAGACCGAAAGCTGCCGATGCCGGCTAAAGCGGTGGCAACGGTGATGGCGGCATGTGGGAAGGTTCGAAAGACTGTGCAGGCCCCGCTCGCGGAAAATCCGTTGCCCGGCCCGGTTCCAGCTGTTCGACTGTCCTCCGGCGTGGCGATCGCGAGTTCCAATCCCGAAGCTGCGGTCGCTGTACATCAAATCGCTAAGGGCTATCGCGAGCGCATTTCCGAAATTGTGTTGCAGGCGCGATTGCCCCACGATCTGCCGGGTCAAGCAGAGATTCCTCACGAGCTGCAATCGGTTAGCAATGCCGGGCCGAAGAAACCCCAACTGGACCGCGTCTTCAAGCCCATGGGCTATAGCTGCCGCGGAGGTTCGGGAAGCTTTACTTTGCAGCGCCGTACGCCGGCGAATTTCACGGTCGAGGTCTACGTGGATGTTGGCACCTGGAGTCACAGAATGCTTGCCATCTACAAGGTTTGGGGAATGGGCTGGAAGGCGACTGTGTCGATTCCGCCTACAGCGAGAGCTGTTGCACAGGCGCAGTATCCAATTGGCGATGCTGAGAATTGGCGGAAGATCGTGGAAAATCTCGGCGCCCTTGTCGCTGACCTGGACCGTACCCTGGTGAACGAGATTGAAGCTGCGGTCGGCGCCTCCCCGGACTGGTACAAGCCCGAAAGCTGATCGAAAGCACAAGCCGATTGCCAGGCGAAGAAACGTCAAAGGGAAGAGTGATTTCATAAAAGCGTCGGCTCCTTCGCAAGCCTGAGCGCAGTTGGCAGTTGCTGACTGACCAAGGGCTCGAGGAGGAAGGAGCCGGACGCGTGGGACCATTATAAGTCTGCTTCGTTGCGGCTTACACTTTCATCAGTTGCTGACGACCAAGGCTCGGGAGAAAGGAGCCGAACATGTTGATAGTTGGTTGTGATTATCACCCGAGTTTTCAGCAGATCGCGTGGGTAGATACCGAAAGCGGTGAGTGTGGTGAACAGCCGTTGATGCACAGCAATGGAGAAGCAGAGAGGTTCTACCGGAAGTTGAAAGAGCAAAGAGTGAAGGTGCGCGTGGGGATCGAAGCCACGGGACACTCGCGCTGGTTTGAACGTCTGCTTGCGGAGTTGGGACACGAGCTCTGGGTTGGCGATGCGGCAGAGATCAAGGCCAAGCGGGTGCGCAAGCAAAAGAACGACCGTGAAGA
>NZ_JBARMD010000049.1:0-12223 GCF_049802275.1 Occallatibacter sp.
TTAATTAATTAAGCAGCAAGTGCCAGGTTATCGTTGGCAACTTTGTTTTTGCAGGCGATTACGGGTGCCCACACCCCGACATGCCTCCCATGCCGCAATCGATCCCGTCGAAACCGTGACGCCCCCATCTGCCGGGAACTCATTGGCCGGTTATTGAGCCAACCGTTCCTCGGGGTGCGAGCCGGGCCAACTGGCTCGTGCTGCATCTCTTATTTTACGCCAATTCCGATGTGAGGGCCGCGTCCGCAGTGATACCGGTGGCAAGTAGCCCAAAGCAAAAGGGTTCAAGGGGAGGTCGAAGTGGTCCAGCAAGTGGTGCGTCTGACCGTCAACCTGACGATAAACGAAGGGCAAACCGAAACGTTCAAGAGCATTGCGAAGTCAATGACGGAAGGCTCGAAATCCGAGCCCGGCACGCTCGGCTATGAGTGGTTCGCAAAAGGGGACGGCAAACACTTCACGCTTCTCGAAACCTATGCGGATGCCGCAGCTATCGAGGCCCACTTCACGGGTCCGGTGGTCCAGGAATGGGTTCCCAAATTGGCGGCAGTTTGCGCCGTGGATGCGTTCGAGATCTATGGCGATCCAGGGCCGAAAGTTGCCGCAATGGCAGCCGGATTTGGGGCGGTCATTTCCCAATACTGGGTGGGGATTGAGCGTTGAGGGAGCGCTGAGAACGCTGAGGATTCAATCGCGTTGCGCGATCAGGAGGGCGGAACTGGTTACCGCCCTTGAAGTTCTGCCTACTGCTTTTCGAGGTCGATCTGCTCGTAGGCGTGCTGGGCGATGCCGGCGCGGATCTGGGCTGGCGTCTTGCCGGCCTTGATCATGGCGTAGGCGTAGAAGGCCTCCTGCGCGCAGGTGGAGCACTCCGTGCCGTGATAGCCCTCGTAGCAGCTTCGCAGGCTGGTGTGGCCGAGAGCACGGTCGCACCGGCAGTTGCAGGGGAGCTGGTAGAGCACGTTGCCGATCTTCGCAGCCTGCTGGTAGACGTGGACCTGCCAGGGGTAACGGAAGTTCTCACCCGTCAGCTTCGCACCCGACAGGATCGGCGGGAGCGCCGAGACTTTGAGCGGCGCGGATGGGTGATAAGCGGGAACCTCTTCCGCGGGATTGGACCACTGCGCATAGCTGCCAGCGGTGATGGCGAAGACTGCAAATCCGAGGATAAAGCGGCGATTGGCAATGATCATTGGCAGGTGCTCTCCTGGCTATTTTAGACGAAGCGAGGAATGAAAGTGCGGCCGGAAGGGATGGGAGTACAGAAGAAACCCCGTGCAGCGCCATCTTCAGATGTTTCAGGCCGGCACTGCGCGTGCGCCAATCGATCTCATTCGTCCGATCTTGCGTTGCATATGCGGGAACTTCACCTGCGTCGTCGCAGGATCTAAGATGACTGAGGAAATTGACAGTTGCGTCGCTCATGCGGATGGTTATGATCGAATCTCCCTCGGCTAGACGCGGCGTAGCGAGTACTCCGGGCGCGCGCAGCAGAGCGCGAAGAGCGGCCAGGCGAGGTAAACGCGGGATTCGGCTACCGCAACCAGTTGCTGGAGGAACCGGGTACAGATCCGCATTTATGAGTCTTTGGATTTGGCGCAAAAAAAGACGGCACGAACGTTTTGCTGTTCGTGCCGGGAGGCCAGTGACGCAAACTACTTCCGACTCTGGTGCGGTCCCGAAGGCCGCTCTCCATCACCGGAATATCTACACGATACTATAGATTCACCTCGAAGCAAATACAAAAACTTAGATTTTCCCGCTATGCGGGATAGAAGACGTCCAGAAGTAATTGTCATCGGGAGCGGGTATCCGGGGTTCATGTGCAGGGAAGGGGAGAGTTCGAATCTCAGAGTGGTTAAGGAATGACAAACGACTTAAAATCATCGAGTTCAGTCGATCCGGGGGTCGCAGAGAACGCCCCTAGAAAAGCTTTGGAAAACAGGAGCTGGCTTAAGGTCGGCACCATTGCAGCCGCCTCGGCCGTCCTTGGGGGTCTAGCCGCAGCATGGTTTTACCGGAAGACGCTGACGCAGTTGCGTGAAGCAGAAAATGAGATTTCGGATTCTGAATCCAGATCTATTGAGAACGGGACGGGGGAGGATTTCTGAGCCCGGATCCGTTCTGGTTGGCTGCTCCCTGTCCCGTAGATAATTCTTTCTCCAGAATTTCGCACAAAATGTGACCCGCGAGGATATGGGCTTCCTGGATGCGCGGCGTGTCTGCCGAGGGGACTTCAAAAAGAAAATCAGCCGCCGTATTGATCTTGCCTCCACCCTTGCCGGTAAATGCCACGGTAACGGCGCCGATCTTTCGGGCGGCCTCGAGGGCGAGGAAGACGTTTCGGCTGTTGCCGGAGGTTGAGATGGCGACCACGACGTCGCCTTTGCGCGCGAGAGTCTCGACCTGGCGCTGAAAAATGTGCTCGTAGCCATAGTTGTTGCTGGCGGCCGTAAGGATCGAAGTATCAGTGGAGAGCGCGATTGACGGGATTCCGGCACGATCGAGGCGGAAGCGGACAACCAGCTGGCCATTGAGATGCTGCGCGTCCGCGGCGCTGCCGCCGTTGCCGCACCACAGGATTTTTCCGCCCATGCGGATGGCGAGAACCATCTCGGAGGCGATCTGATCAAGGACGCGCTGCTGGTCTTTGAGGGCCTGGATGATCTGGATGTGTTCGGCAAGCGCCGCCTGGAAGATTGCGGCTCGGTCGGTGGTGGTTTCGGGCATGGAGGCTTCCTGGAGGGGATGGGCTGGGTCAAAGCCCGCGCCCCGTGGGGGACGCTCCAGCATATTACTCCAGCGAGTGATGGTTTGAGGATTGGAAACTGCATTGACCGAAAAAGTCGATCGGCGGTTCCAAATCACTGAAACCGCCGATTGAGTTTGGCGTTCTTCTGGCTCGATTTCCTTGGGCCTTAGTGGCTCATCATGAATTGGAGCTGGCCGATGTAGACGCCGTACGGGCCGAGTTTTATAGCCTTCAGCGAATCCGGGTTGGTGGCACCTGGTGTCTTCAAAAGTGTGTTAAGAGTGCCGTCAGGCAGGCCGGCGCCGACCAGGTTCACGGTTTGCGGTTCGGCGGTGAAGTTGAGCGTCACCACCACCGGGGGCACTCCGGGGGCTTCGCGTTTCCAACTCAGCACCTTGGTATTCGCGGTATCGATCATGGTGTCGGCGCCTTCGGAAAAGGCTGTATTGGTCTTTTTGAGCCGGATCAGCTCTTGATACCAGGTCAAGAGCGAATTCGGGTCTCCTTTTTCCGTCTGCACATTGATGGTTGAGGCGTTGGGTGGCACCGGCAGCCAGGGCTTGGCGGTGGGGCCGTCGAAGCCGGCATTCGGACCAGGCGTCCATTGCATGGGAGTGCGCTCGCCGTCCCGGCCTTTGAACGTTGGCCAGAAACGCAGGCCGACCGGATCCTTAACATCTTCTTTGCTCGCGGGCGGTGTTGTCTTCATGCCAATCTCGTCCCCGTAATAGAAGAGGGCGGCATCTCTGCTGGCGAACAGAACGGTGCTGATTACGCGTTCAATATCTGTATCGTGCACCCCATCGCCGTAGCGCGCATCAAGGCGCGGGTTGTCGTGATTGTCGAAGACCAGCAACGGCACGTTATCGCCAAGATCGACCTCTGCATTCTCGATCTTCGAGCGGAACGCGGAGACATCGAGTTTGTTGATGAAGCCGATCTGCGTATCCATGGGCAGCTGGAATTCTGGATGTTCGGGTGTTCCATACTGTTTCAGCAGTTCGGCAATGTTGGGCAGGTAGGTTTCGCCAATGAATACGCGCGTGCCGGGGAACTTGTCGGTTGAGAACTTGTCTGCTTCCTGACGCATCTCGGCCATGACGGTGTGCACCCCGGGAAGATTGTTTGTCATGGTGTCATCGAGCTCCGGTTCGCCTTCTCTCATGATGGGGTTACCGTTCTTGTCCTTCTTTACCGCTTCGTCTCTCATCTGGGGATCTTCGAAGAGGGTCGTAATGGCGTCGAAACGGAAGCCGGCAACACCTTTTTTGAGCCAGAAGGCGATGATGTCCTTGAAGGCCTGGTGGACCTTGGGGTTGTTCCAGTTCAGGTCAGGCTGCTGGGCGTAGAACTTGTGATAGTAGTACTGGCGAGTCTTGTCGTCCCACTGCCATGCGGAACCGCCAAACGCCGATTGCCAGTTGTTGGGAGGCTCGCCGGGGCTGGTTGCAGTTTCGCCCTTACCGTCCTGCCACACGTACCAGTCGCGGTAGGGGTTGTTTTTGGACGATTCCGACTGGAGGAACCACTTGTGCTTGTCGGAGGTATGATTCATCACCATGTCCAGGAGCACGCGGATTTGGCGCTTGTTGGCCTCGGCGATGAGATGGTCGAAGTCGGCCATGGTGCCGTATTTGGGATCGATGGCTTCGTAATCGGAGATGTCGTACCCGAAGTCGACCTGCGGCGATGGGAAGCAGGGCGTAAGCCAGATGGCATCGACTCCAAGGTCCTTCAGATAGTCGAGATGGGCCGTGATGCCTTTCAAGTCCCCGATGCCGTCGTTGTTTGAGTCTGCGAAGCTGCGCGGATAGATCTCATAAAAGACGGCGTTGCGCCACCAGCTCTTCTCGTCGGTAGCACTTGGTGTTGACTTGGTCTGAGCTCCGGCTTTGGGTACTGTCATGCCCAGCATGAGAGCGGCTGCGATGATGATTGCGAATTTTTTGGTCCAGTACATTGCGGTCTCCTTGTCCCTGGAGTGGCCCCACGCCTCGACTGCGAAGCCAGACACACTCCGTTCCGATGCTCATGAATTGGCAGCGGTGTGAACAGGGCAAAACTAACACAATGAGCGGGGGTTCGGGGAGTTGAAAGTAGAGACGGGGAGGACGCTCAATTGGCGGAAGGCGGTTCGAAGTGGTCAACCACTACCGTCTCAATTGGCTCTTTTGCCGACAAGAGTTTGAGACCGAGTTGCTCATGTATCAGGGTGAGAAGCGATGGTCCGCTCGGGTCAAGGAGTGCGCTGGCGGCAGATCTTACGGTGATGTCGTAGACGCCGGGAATACCGGTGCGATCGATTACGGGCAAATCGATTCCTCGAATTTCAGTCAGCTGCTGGGAAAATTCGCCGAGAGACACGTTTCGGAAGACAAAGTTCCCGTCAACGACGCGTGGAAACGATTCTCTTGGATATCCAGGAGGAAGGGTGGCTGACATGTCTTTGGGCAATCTCGGCCCGCCTTTGGCAACCACCAGCTCATAGACCGAGGTCTTCTTCTGCTCGCGGTGAAGTTGAAGTTTGAATCTTTTGGCGAGGAGACCCTGAAGCATCAGCCTGAGCGTGCCGTCCGTCACGCGATCGCCCGCTCTTGCGCTGAGATCGTAGCGCAGTCCCTCGAGGGAACTCGGGCCTCTGAGTTGATAATGCTGCAGCTTATAGGCCCACTGGATCATCTCGCTCAGATCGATACTCCGCATGGTGAGGCCGTCGGGAGCGGTCTCGATCTGCGAACGTGAGCCACCCTCACTGCCGGACTCTCCGCCTTGCACTGGCCTTATGGACGCCACTTCAAAGGAAGGCGGCCTCGGATTCTGCGACTTCGCAGGGCCAATGAATAGCGCCGGAAGTATGCACGCAATGAGGAATACACGAACGAAACCGGTCACGGCGATTAAACGCATGGGGATTGCGCCACCATCGGCCAAATATTAACTCATATTGCGATCAGGTCAGTGGCCAATTTCGAAAACGCCATGAGGGCGGAGCGCTGCTCATGGCGCGCTCCGCACGGTTGGAGGATAAAAGCTATTGAACCTTTGCGACAAACGCGCCGAAGGGTTCCAACTGGATGCGGGCGAAGCCATCGGATCTGAAGTTCGGCGAGTAGTACAGCGGCACCAGCTTCGAGCCTTGAATGCCCTGGCTCTCGAGTGCCAGGCTGATCTTCTGAGGTTTGGCGCTCATGTTCAAGGCGACCACTACCGTCTCATCACCACTCTTACGCACGTAGGCGAAGACGTCGGGGTCATCGTTGTTGATGCTCACTTGCGACCCGTCACGCAACGCGGACTCGTTCTTCCTGAGGGCCAGCAGGAGCTTGTACGTACTGAAGATCGAGTCGGGATCCTTTTTCTCGGCTTCGACGTTGTACTTAGAAGCGCTGGGCGGAATGGGCAACCACGGCTTGCTCGCCGTGGTGAATCCGGCCTCGGATGAGCTGTCCCACTGCATGGGGGTGCGTTCGCCGTCGCGGCCTTTTTCCTTGGGCCAGCCGAGCTTGCCGATGGGGTCATGGACATCTTCAATGCGCGCAGGATCGGTAGTGCGCATGCCGAGTTCTTCGCCGTAATACATCTGCGGAGTGCCGCGCGTGGTCAGTTCCAGAACCGCCATCAATTTGGCGATCTGGTCGTTGTGCACGCCGTCGCCATAGCGATCCCACTGGCGCGGTTGATCGTGATTCGAGAAGAAGTATTCGGGCTGGCCGTGCGCGGAGTTGTTTTCAATCTGGTTGAAAAGCTCGCGAAAGCGCGGCGCAGAGAGCTGGTTGACGTCGGCGATCTGGAAGTCCATTGGAAGCTGCACTTCGTCACCGTTGCCGTACATCTTTGCCAGCGCCTGAACGTTTGGTTCGTCGGCTTCGGTCACAAGCACAGGGTCGCCGGGATACTTGTCGACAACGCTGCGGACTTCCTTGAGCACGTCGTGCACCTGAGGTAGATCGTCGGTGTACTTGTGCTGGATGTTGCGATCGCCGTATGCATTATGGCCGGGAAGGTAGGGATCGTCGCGCATCTGGGGATCTTCGTAGAGGCGCGAGACGGCGTCGATACGGAATCCAGCCACGCCGCGCTTCATCCAGAAGTCGAGCACTCCATCCATGGCAGCGTGGACTTCAGGATTTCGCCAGTTCAGGTCGGGCTGCTGCACATAGAAGTAGTGATAGTAGTACTGGCGCGTCTTTTCATCCCACTGCCACGCGGAATGACCAAACCACGACTGCCAGTTGTTGGGTGGCTGCCCTTTGTCCGTCGCGGTTTCGCCTTTTCCATCGCGCCAGACGTACCAGTCGCGCTTGGGATTGTCGCGCGATGAGCGGGACTCGAGGAACCACTTGTGCTGGTCAGAGGTGTGGTTGATGACGTAATCCATGATCACGCGGATGTTGCGCTTCTTTGCCTCGGCAACGAGGTTGTCGAAGTCGGTCATGCTGCCGTAGAGCGGATCGATGGCAGTGTAGTCGGAGATGTCGTAGCCGTAGTCGATGCCGGGCGAGGGATACATCGGCGTAATCCAGATGGCGTCGATGCCGAGGTCGTGCAGGTAGTCGAGCCGCGAAGTGATGCCCTTGAGGTCGCCGACGCCGTCGCCGTTGGAGTCTTGAAAGCTGCGCGGGTAGATCTCGTAGATCACGGCGTGACGCCACCATTCAGAGCCGGTGGGTTGGTCTTTTTCGGCCTGGGCGATTGAGGTCGGTGCAGACTTTTGTGCGGATGCGGTGGGTGCTGGCGCTCCGATGGACAAACCAAGAGCGCATATTGCGGTAGCGGCTAAAACAGATTTGATCCAGTGCATTGCGGGTCCTTTGTGAGCGTCTGCTGCTCGTAAATTCGGCAGTAGTGTGAACACGCCAAAGTATCACAGAGGGGCTATCGATAGGTGAGAGGATATGACCTTCAATCGACTGAAGGTTCTTCGCAGGATCGCGTCACACGCTGAGAGGGTTACCCATGAACCATGTACGGAGCGTCTCGGCCCTTTCCAGCGTGTAGGGAAACGATACAAGCAGAAATCGAACCGAGTCTGCAGATACGGAAGCATTCATCGGATGCACAGCATCATTTCGCTGTACTCGTACCGCCTCATAGATCGACATCAAGTGCGTCGTCGAACCCTCTCCGACTGAATATGGCAAAGTCTTCGCTTTCGAGGCATTGTCTATTGACTCCCTAACAAATTCAAAGAGAGCAAACAGTCGACGCTTGTCGAGGAGATCCTGCAATTTCTCTCTATTTTTTACCGCTTTGATTGCACCGAGCATGGAATCGGCAAGCGCGTAAAGAGCTTTTTCTGAAGCAGCGCCCAACATGACGGCCGCAGCAAAGTGAGCTTGCCGCTCAAAGGCCGTCACAGCCTCCGCAACATACTGTTCAATTACGGAATCGAGCTGGGGCATCCGGGCGCGCAGAAACTGCAGGTAACCCACCGCATCCTCTGGCACCGGGTCCGCCCCTGCAATCCACTGTTGACCGCGTTCCGTCCATCGGTACCATTGTGAGCTTGGCTGGTTAATGAAATCTCCCGTCGGTTTCTCAACCGCATAGCCGTTCCTTATGAGATGGAAGAAGGCTTCCACCGCCAACTCCTGCAGTCGATAAGGTGACTGTTGGTATTGGAAGACCTGCCCGCTACTCATTTGCAGGGGCGGAGTTCTGCTGATCTGAGGAACCCGAGCGTTTTCCATTTCCGTCCAGAGGCGTTGGACAAATACCTGGTAGCCAAGGTCCCCTGGCTGAGAATGAAAAGACGCCCTGGCGAGAGATAGCATCCACGAAAGGGTGTAATGCTCGGTCATATTGGTTCTTTCATACACGATAGTGAAAGCAGCGCCGCCGTATGGTCGTCTAGGCCTTCGTTCGGCACCAGCATTGACTCGATCAATGGGCCAACCTTGAGCCGAATCCCGCTCGAATCCCGCGACTTGCCGTCAACGCGACATAACGGTTGAATTCTGCGCGATCAGCATTGACTCGAGAATCTGGTCGGAGACTTCTTTCACCGCTGCGGGCGAGTGCGCCAGGAAGAGGGTGTTGGTCTTGTCGCTTTCGCCAATGGACTTGAGCGTATCGAAGTATTGCGTGACCAGCACCAGCTGCATCACGTCCTTCGGCGTTGCGCCTTCCACGGCCTTCTGAAACTGCTCGATGGAGTTCTGCAGGCCTTCGACGATTGCCTTGCGCTGGTTGGCGATTCCCTGCCCTTGCAACGCCTTGCTTTCGGCTTCGGCCTCGGCTTTCTTGACGACCAGGATCTTGTCGGCCTCGCCGCGCGCGGTGGCTGCAACCTGCTCGCGCTGGGCGGCGTTGATATCGTTCATCGCCGATTTGACCTTGGCGTCGGGAACAATGTCCGTCACCAGCACGTTGACGATCTCGTAGCCGAACGCGGCCATATCGGAGTCGAGTTCCTGCTTGACGGCGGCGGCGATGCTGGATTGCGATGCAAAAACTTCATCGAGCGTCATGCCGGGAACGTGGCCGAGAATCACCTGCTCGACATAGGACTTGATCTGCGCAACTGGATCAGAGAGCTTGTAGAACGCGTCGTACACGCGCTCCGGGCGCACGCGATTCTGCACCGAGATGGGAATGGTCACGAAGACGTTGTCCTTGGTTTTCGTCTCCATGGTCAGGGTGATCTGATTGACGCGAAGACTTACGATGCCGGCAACCGTATCGAGATAAGGCGCCTTCCAGTTGAGCCCTGCTTCGGCGACACGGAGGAATTTGCCGAAGCGGGTGAGCACGGCAACTTCAGCAGTACTGACGGTGAAAAAGCTGCCCAGAATGAGCGAGAGAACAATGATCGCAAGAACGGCGAGCAGGATCAGAAAGACCACGTCCATAGGAGCCTCCGCAAAGCTGACCGTGAAATATGCGAAGAATTATACAGACGAAGTGCAAGCTCTCGATTGAAGACTCGGTATTCCACGAGCGAATGAAGTGCGACTTTGAAGCTATTGTGTATCGGGGCGCTGGGGATGAGTGCTCCAGTTGTTCGCGGAATTGTAGCCGAACTGCGGCTTCTCGCGCGTGCCGGCGATGTAGATGGGAATCTCGGCGCCGGCTCCATCTTTTTTGAAGAAGCGATCGGCCGGTTTGAGCAGGAGGCCTTTCCAGCCTCCGACCATTTGCGAGACGGTCGCCTGCATCTTCGCCGTTCCGGTGAAATCGAGGAGTCCGCCTTGCGTGTGATAAGTGCCGTGCAGATGAATGTCTGCACCCGGAACCGCGTACAGCACAGACGGCAGTGTCAGCACTCCGCCGTCCAGGGCGAAATCGCCTTCAACATGCGATTTGATTTTCTCGTCTTCGGCGGACTTCAACTGGTCGAGCTTCCCCTGCCCGCGCAAACTCAATTCGCGGATCCGCTTCTGGACCTGGAGGCTGGTGAACTCGGCTTCATCCAGCACGAAATGTCCTTTGATCGCGATGCGCTGGCTTACCGGAACCTTCCCGGGTGGGATGTGAAGTTGCGCCTGCACCCCGATGCTGCCGTCGAGAATGGGGTTTGGCGAATCGGTGGCGAGGCGTAGAAAGTCCTCGATTCGCGCGCGGTCCACATTTACGTTCAGCGCAATATCGTGGCCGATGCTGTGCAGCTTTCCATCGTCGCCGGTCTTCAGAACGCGCACAATCTGGCCCCTCGCTGTGAAGTGGGAACTCGCCAGGGTGGCATCGACGGGCTCGAGCCAGGTATCGCCGTTCGTTCCATCGACCCGCGCATGAAAGTTGGTATGAAGCGGCATGGTGTGTCCGAAGTGCGAGAGTTGGAACTCGGGAGTGTCGGTTTGCCCGTCAACGGTCAGATCGCGCAACGATCCCTCGTACCGGCCGGTCGAATTGAGGATGCCGGCAATGCCGGTAAAGACCGACAGATCGGCGTTGCTGAAGGTGTAGTCGCCGTGAAGCGGCGTGCTCCCGGGGTCCGCTACGATCCACGGGCCAAAGCTGCCGGTGGTCTGGATCGCGCCCGGTGGCTTGGGGTTTTCAACCTCCGCATCGAAGACCATGGGTGCACCCGAGCGGACGCCCTTGAGCCGGAATTGGCGAATGAGAAATTCGAGCGGCAATTTGTTGGGCTTGTCGGTTTCGAGGCTGAAGCGCGCGTCAGTACACTCAACATTGTCGATCTCGACGCTGACATTCAAAGTTTTCGACGGCTGGGTGGCGTTCCCCGGTTGGGCTTCGCGGGCCATGTGTGAGCGCGGAGGAAAGCGGATGTCGAGGCCCTTGAGGCGAATCTGCGTGATGTGGACCGGCTGCCCTGACGGATAACGAAGCGGCGCGTGAAAGTGAAACTCGTCGAGCCGGATCAGAGGCTGGACCGGCGGATTGGGTTCAGGAACATGAACTCCCTCCACATTCGCTGGAGGCCAGATGCGCAGGCCTTTCCCCTCGCCCCAGACGCCCCACTCGCCGCGCAGGGTATTGCCCAGCTTGAGATGAAAGCTGTCGAGCTCCACGCGCGCGTGAAAGCGATCAGACAAGGCCTGGACAACCTGCTGGCGTACGAACGGCTCAGCCCGGTGTGCCGCAATGTCAACCAGGACGCCGGCGGTCACCATGAGCGCAAGAATCACTCCGCCCGCCCAGAACGGCCAGCGGGGTAGGCGTCTACGTGGCTTCTCGGCGTCAGTTAGCTCCATCTTGCGTTGGATGCCTTTCGTTCGAAGTATGCACCCATTTTCTGATTAGACGGGCAATGAACTAAACTGCTTGGCAACGATGCTTGCGAATATTGAGAACCTGGTTAAGCTGCAAACCGTAGAACTGGAACGGAGTCGCCTGGCGCAAATGGCCAAGGCGCTGCCCGCCCAAATCAACCAGGCCGAGTCCGCTTTGGCGGCGATGCAGGCAAAGACAGCTGCCGCATCTGACGCGCTAAGCCGTGAGGACTCGCTGCGCACGAAGATCGAGCGCGAGGTTGCAGCACACCGGCAAAAGGCCGACCGCTACAAGGCACAGCAGGACAGCGTCACCACCCCGGCACAGGCCACGGCCATAGAGCACGAGGTGCAGTTTGCGCAGTCGGAGATTGATCGCCTGGATAATGAAGAATTTGCCAGTTTGGAGCGCACCGAAACACTGGAAGGTACGCTCGCTGCGGCCCGGGCACAAGTGGAGGAACTGGCGTCTGCCCTGGACAAGACGAAGGAACGCGTGGCAGCCAGCCAGAGTGAACTTGCCCAGCAACAGGCCGCACTTGGTACTGAACGCGAGGCGCTGCGCACTGAGATTCCCCCCGAGTTGCTGACGCGCTTCGATCGCATCGCCTCGCAACGCGGCACAGGAATTGCCCGCGTGGAAAATCAGCAGTGCATGGGCTGCCGCATGGGAGTGCGCCCGCAGATGTGGAACCAGCTTCGCGAGGGCGAGTTGCTGAACTGCGACAGCTGCGGACGGCTGCTGTATTGGGACCCCGCGATGGCGCCGGTGCCCAAGACGCCGCAACCCGAGCCCGCG
>NZ_JBARMD010000050.1:0-1549 GCF_049802275.1 Occallatibacter sp.
GGGACGATGTCCTGGAAGGCCTTGTAATCGATACGCGCGTTGGTGGTTGCGGTGCTCGGCATTGATGCTTTGTCCGGGGTTGAAGCCCTTTTGTTTTGTGGCTGGATTCAGAGGCTGAAGGCCTCTGTTCCCTCCGTGGTGGTACCGCGTTTTATTCGGCGCGACTAAAGTCGTGCCCAGATACAAGCGGTTGAGAGTTGTGCTTTCCCATGTCTCAAAATCGAGACATGGGACACCCAATTTCGTGCTGATACAACGTAAAAACAACCGCAGATCCTTCGGCTTCGCTCAGGATGACACGGTGTGTGTGAGCGTCTGGAGCATTGCAACGGGCGCGATTTCTGGTGTGTTTGCGTATTTGGGGCTGATGAAGGCCCAGATGCTGGCGAGCCCCATGACCAGCAGGATTACGCCGAAGGCTGCACATGCATAGCCGAAGCGCTTGCGGGCGACTTCACCGGGAGTGATGCCCCACTTGGCGGCGAATAGCCAGATGCCATAGGCGAAGTGCCAGCAGATGGCGATCATGGCGATTACGTAGACGGCGAGCATGAACGGGTTGGCGAGTTCGTGCTGGACTTTTGCGAAAGCGGCGCCGGGGTTCTCAGGAAGGCTGATGCCCATGAAGCGCTGGCGAAGGACGTGCTGGCCTATGTAGAGGATTGCGATGAGGCCGGTCCAGCGTTGCGCAACGTACATCCAGTTGCCGGCCCAGGGGTAGTACACAACGTTGGATTTGCCGCGGAACCAGATGTAGAGGCCGTAAAGACCGTGATAGAGGATGGGCAGGAAAATGAAGACCCATTCGAGGACGCGGACGAGCGGAAGGGAATTGAGGAACTTGACTTGCGCTCCGTAGGCGGCAGGTCCCTTGAGCGCTTCGAAGTTCGACAGCAGGTGCTCAAGGAAAAAGGCGCCGATGGGGATGATGCCAAGGAGCGAATGGAGCTTGCGCCAGAGGAAGGAGGTTCCCTGAGCAGCGCGAAGCGGCTGCACGCCGGCACGGAGCTTGGGCGCAGCAGGATTTTGGGCTGTTGCCATTGAGATGTAGCTCCTAAGTGCTTCGGGTCCTGAATCCGGAGCGGTGAGGTATCAGAATGAGGGACAACTTATCTAGTGCAGTTACAAATGCATTATTCGTAACGCAGATAACGATCGTCAAGCGCGGGCGCGAAGTAGTCGAGATAGGAAGGGCAGGCGGCGAACACTGGGAGCGGAATGCTGAGACGTTGCGGCTGCTCGAGGAGGCACGCAGCGAGCTAAATATGGATCTGGGCAAGGAGCGCGGCGAGTGCGCGGCCACGATGACTCAGAGAGAGCTTGGTTTGGAGATCGATCTCGGCCATGGTGCGATCGAGCTTCGGCAGATAGAAGAGTGGATCATAGCCGAAGCCGCCGGTGCCCCGCGGCGCGTTCAGGATCATGCCTTCGACAGTGCCGTCGGCCGTGTTTGCCGGCTTGCCATCGCGGGCGGCGACGAGTACGCAACGGTAACGCGCGGTGCGTCTTGGTGGCGGAACGGCATCGAGACGCTGGAGAAGAACGATGT
>NZ_JBARMD010000051.1:0-5293 GCF_049802275.1 Occallatibacter sp.
ATCGCCACCCGAATTCCGCTGACAGTCAATACCGCCGTGCACAGGCTCTGCAGGAGGGCAAGCATGGCGCTCGTCCAGCCAATGGTGCGCATTTGCTTAATGCTGATCCAAAAGCCGCGGGGCTCTACATCGACCCCGGCTGGTCCCTCATTCTGCTTCTGGGTTTGCAATGGAACGCCCCCATCCTTCGGGAAAGAATCCGGCTGCATCCAGCCCGCCAACCTCAGGTTAAATCAGCACATGCGTCCGGCCAATCCAAATACCCCGCTGGCCCGTTCATAGGACAAAGGGACCGGTGCAAAGAATTTCATTTTCAGCTTGCCCCCTTTCCTTGTAACCTTTCGCGCATGCCTGCACTCCTAGAGTGCGTGCCACAGTTCGTGCGACATCTGCGCTCCCGGAAGATGTCGTGTAGTGACAACCAACGGCGGCTTCCCCGCCTCAACCCCAGAGAGGTCTATCTCACATGAAAAACCAATTCAGTGCAATGCTGCTCACCGCTGCTTTAACTGGTCTGATGGGTGGAACTGTCGCGGCTCATGCGGCGACCCCGGGTACAAACGGAAAGAACCCCACGGTCACGGCCGCCAAGGCTGGTCTCCGCTACACCGGACAGGACAAGCCTGCAAAACACTCCTGTAAAGGCAAGAACGACTGCAAGGGCCAGGGTGGCTGCAAGTCCAGCGACAACGGCTGCAAAGGCAAGAACAGCTGCAAGGGCAAGGGCGGCTGTGCAACCGATGGCTCCAAGCCGCATCTCGCCTAAACACTTCTCCATCGCCGATGCGGCGGAGAGGCCGGAGCATTTCTGCCGCATCGTATCAAGCGATTCCTTGGTAGGCACTGGGCTTTGCGCGAAACCCAACCTGGCGAAGGAGAACTAACGTGAGTATTTCTGAAAACAAAAATGAACGGCCAGTTGAATCGCGCTCCCCGGGACTTTCGAGGCGTTCTTTCTTTGAGCATGCATCTCTGGCGGGTACGGCGACCGCATTGGGGCTTTTCTCGCTTGCCGGTACGGTTAGCGCATTTGCAGATCAACCAAATCCCGGCCATGATCCAGTCAAGGACGCGACCGCAACCAGCAGCGACGTCGATATTCTTTCAGCCGCGGCCATTGCCGAGGCTCTCGCAGTGGCAACTTACACCGGCATCGTAAGCGACTCCGGATGGTTCACCCGGATCCCCGATGACGACCAGGGCTACTTCTATGCAGCAAGGCAGGAAGAGATGTCGCACTACCTGCTGGCCTCATCGGCAACGGGGAAGGCTTCTCCCTTCACAACCTTCTACTATCCGAAAAACATGTTCTCAAGCGCACAGGTCACGCTCAACACGCTCGTCAGCCTTGAAGATGCCTTCATCGCTGCCTATCTTGTCGGAGTGCGCTACTTCAGCACTGCCGACCTGCGCGTGACGGCCGCTCGCATCATGGGCATTGAAAGCGATCATCGCACTCTCGCTCGTACGGTTGCCGGTGATGTTGTTTCGCAGGATGGTGGACCAATTGCCAAGATCACCGGGCTGCAGGGAGTCCCGGAGAACGTGCACCCACCGAACAACAACGGATATGAGAGAACGCTGTGCCTGACCAATATCAGCCAGGCAGTGACCGCGCTGCTTCCTTTCGTCGATAAGGCACATGCACACGCCGCCGGATTTGACACCTCCCGGCCCCGCACCTTTGAACCGTTCACCCCTCATTTGTCCACGCCTCTCGGTGAGTTCATCTCATTCACCGGTTGCTGAAGAGGCAAAGGCAAAAAATTGTACAAATCGAGGGCAGCAACACTTTTCCAAACGGTGCGCTGCCCTCCTTTTGAACTTTCCACTTGAATCGCTTGAATGTTGTAGGATTCGAACACCCGCGGATGAACATCAAATTGAATACGAGGTCGGGTCAATTTGGAGTGAAAGCCGGATCCCCGCTTCAGTTGGCTCCCTTGACCCATATCTATGCCCGGTAATCGCTTCAATGCGTTTCAGAACCACGGCGTCGGAATAGGTCTGCGCATTCCGCACTACCAGCACATTTTTTCGCGCAAGCCGGTGGTCGACTGGTTCGAAATCATCTCCGAGAATTTCATGATCGACGGCGGCCGCCCGCTGGCCATGCTCGATCAGATTCTCGAGCGCTATCGTGTCGTTCAGCATGGCGTCTCGATGTACTTCGGATCCGTGACCGAACCCGATCCTGAGCACTTGAAGCGTCTGAAGACATTAGTCCGCCGCACGGGCACTCCCTGGCTGAGCGATCATCTGTGCTGGGGCTCCGTCGATGGAACCTACTCGCACGACTTGCTTCCGCTCCCCTACACATGGGAGGCCGTCGCTCGCACCGCCGATCGCGTCCGCATGGTGCAGGACTACCTGGAAATCCCCGTCGCCGTCGAAAACGTCAGCTCCTATGCTGCGTTTACCGCTTCGCAGATGACCGAGTGGGAGTTCCTGAATGAAGTGGTTGAGCGTGCCAACTGCGGCATTCTTCTCGATGTCAACAACATCTATGTTTCATCGGTGAATCACGAATTCGATCCCATGGAGTATGTGAACGCCGTAGCCGCCGATCGCGTCGCGCAGATTCACATTGCCGGCCACTCGCGCTACGAGAAATACATCCTCGACACCCACGATCATCCGGTCATCGATCCTGTGTGGGACCTCTATGCCCGCGCCATTGAACGCTGCGGCCCCACACCAACGCTGCTCGAGTGGGACGATCACATTCCCAGCTTCGACGAAGTCCACGCAGAAGCTTTAAAAGCTAACCGGTACCTGCAACAGTCTTCGGACCCACACGAAGCAGTGGAGTCCCCAGAGTCTGCTTCTGAGACCTGGGAAGGGAAGCTTCTGGAGCCTGCGCAATGAATTCCGAATCCATGAGCCTCGCCCAGCTGCAACGCGAAATGTCCCGCGCGGTCATGATGCCCCTGACGGCCGACGAGAACATGCGCCGCGAATCACCCGACGGTCGGCCAATGGAACAAATCGCCGCCTCCTTCATTGCGCCCAACAGCAGGCTCTCACCCTTCGAACGCCTCGAGATTTATAACCGGCAATACTGGTTCCGCGTGCTCGGCGCGCTCGCCGAAGATTTCCCCGCGCTGCGTTCCGTCATTGGAGCACGCGCGTTCGAAGCCATGTCGGTTGCGTACCTCAACGAGCATCCCAGCCGCTCCTTCTCCCTGCGGAATCTCGGATCGCATCTGGCCGAATGGCTGGCTAAAAATCCGCACTTCGCGGGCCGTCGCGGTCGCCTCGCACAGGATGTGGCGCGCATGGAATGGGCATTTGTCGAGGCCTTTGACTCGGCCGAACGCGACCCGCTCACCCTGAAGCAGATATCAACGCTCGACGGAGACTCACACCTCTCCCTGCAGCCGCACCTGCGACTGATCGCACTCGATTTCCCCGTGGACGACCTTGTGCTCAGCTTGCACAAGCACGAAAAGCGTCAGACAAGTGAAGCTGGTGTTCAGCATGAGGAGGAAGAGCAGGCGCCTTCGAAGCTTCCTGCGTTACGGCGCAAACCAACGTGGCTTGCCGCTCATCGCGTCGACCTGTCTGTTTACTACCTTCGTTTGAAACGCGAGGAATTCGAGACCCTGTTTGCGATTCGCCAGGGCATGCGCCTCGCCCAGGCGATTGAGATAGGGATCACGAGTTCGCGCGTGCCCAGCGCAAAGCGGCCCCAACTTGTCCGGCAGTGGTTCACCAACTGGTCCGAACTCGGCTGGATCTGCGCTCCGGATCTCGATCAGCTTCATTCTTAAAACACCACTGCTATGGATTTCCTGTAACGCAAATACCGCGAACATTGTCTCAGAGATGAAATGACAATCGATCCGCAGGGCACATTCCTCTCGTCTGGATGAAGAAGGTCCCGCCGGCAGATCTGTATCAGGCATGACTTTCAGTCGTGCCGTAAGACGATCAAAGGAACGCGTTGGGCTTCGGCCCCTGAAGGATGCACGTATGAGCGACATTCTCACCTCCGCGCACAAGGTCTACGAGGTCTTCGCCGCGATGATGACCCGTTTGCAAAGCCTTCTCCTCCTCGCGATTCGCCTCTACTGGGGCTGGCAGTTCATGCAGGACGGCTGGGGCAAACTGACGCATCTCGACAAGGTCGCCGGCTTTTTCACCAGCCTCAATCTGCCCGCTCCGCACATGACAGCGTTAATCGTCGCGCTGATTGAATTCTGCGGCGGTTTCCTGTTCACGTTCGGCATCGCATCGCGTCTCACCTCGCTGGTGCTCTTCGTTAACATGACGATGGCCTACCTCAGCGTCCCGGACGACCGCGTCAACTTCTCCCACATCTTCTCCAAGCCCGAAGATTTTTACGGAGCCGGCCCCTACACCTACTGGTTCGCCGCGCTCCTCATCCTCATCCTCGGCCCCGGGAAAATCGCTGTCGATACGCTTTTACGTCGAGTGTTCACAAACGAGAGTGAGGCCGCACACACGGTTTCCTGATCACCCTGCGCTATCATCTCTTGACCAGTTCACTGCGGATTCAAGGGACCATGCGCATCGCCTACATGCTAACCTCGCTCGGCAGAGGCGGCGCCGAACGCCAGGTCATCGCTCTGGCTGAACGCATGGCCGCCCGCGGGCACGGTGTTGTTCTCATCGTGCTCAAGCCGCACGAAGCGCATGAATGGCAGTGCACGATTGAAGTGGTCAGGCTTGACATGAGCAAGTCACTCGTTGGTTTCACTTCAGGACTCGCGACCGCTCATCGCTTTCTGCGCAGCTTTCGTCCTGACCTCGTTCACAGCCACACGTTTCCGGCGAATATGGCCGCGAGAGTGCTCCACGTGCTCGGCTCTGCTCCGGCCGTGCTTTCCACGATCCATAACGTCTACGAGGGCGGATGGCGGCGTTCTGCACTCTACGGTCTCACTGATGGCCTCGCGATCCATACCACGGCGGTTAGCGAGGCTGTGGCGAATCGATTCACGCAGATTGGTGCGGTGCCGCAACGCAAATGCTCCGTCATCACCAATGGAATCGATCTCAGCGAATTCACACCTATTCCAGATCGACGCATAGCCGTGCGCGGCGAATTGAATGCAGGCGACAACTTCATATGGTTAGCTGCAGGCCGCGCGGTTCCCGCGAAGGACTATCCGAATCTGCTGCGGGCCCTTGCCCGAGTGCGATCCGCATCGGCTCAAACGCAACTCTGGATAGCTGGCGAGGCAAGTGCCTGGGAAGAAGAACATATGCAAGACCTCGCGGAGAGCACTGGGATCATTGACTCCATTCAATGGCTCGGCCTGCGCGA
>NZ_JBARMD010000052.1:0-13718 GCF_049802275.1 Occallatibacter sp.
CGGGTGCCTTGGGTGTTGAGAAAGGAGAAATTCGCCATCGCGTCGCGTGTCAACCACGCAAACACCAGGCACCCGACGAGGACCATCAACAGAACAAGCAGGATCACCAGCCTGGTGCTGCCGAGAATTCTGCCGCGCAGCGTGCGGACCGATGCCGGTATTAACGGTGCAATGGGGGAAATTGCCATGTATCCATTTTTGCAGGAAACCGACTGTCCGTCTCCTACTTTTGGCGCAATCGTGTTGGAGGGCTTACGATTCGATTATCTGATGGCAGAGAATAGGCATGTGAAGATTCAGCTATCCTTTGAAATCTTTGCCCTCGCGCTAAGTTGTGCATTGACGCCAGGCATGGCATGCCTTGCACAACAAGTGCCAGTGGTCCAGACCGGCTCGCACGCAGGTCCCGCGCCAGAGGCGCGCGTCGACATCAACTCAGCAACTCCTGATCAACTTATGACAGTGCCGGGCATGACCCGTACCTGGGCCGAACGCATCATTCGCTACCGGCCCTATCGCGCGAAAAACGAACTTGTTGACCGTGGCGTCGTCACAAGCCAGGTATACAACCGCATCAGGGATTACATCATCGCGCATCGCCCGAAACCTTGACGATCTTAGACCGCTTCGTCCGCGTGCGCCACGTCGTGATCGTCTCCGCGCCGTAAGAGCCGGCTCAGCAGCACATACAACACGGGAATGAACACCAGGTTAAGCACCGTCGAGAACAACATGCCGCCCACGATCGTTGTACCCACGGAGCGCCTGCCCAATGCACCCGCGCCTGTTGCGAAGACCAAGGGTAGAACGCCAAGGATGAACGCGAATGAAGTCATCAAGATCGGCCGTAGCCGCAGTTCCGCAGCCTCAATCGCAGCCTCCGCAATTGACCGCCCTTTCCGCCGAAGCTGTTCCGCGAACTCCACAATCAGAATCGCATTCTTGGCCGACAACCCGATCAGCATCACCAGTCCGATCTGGCAGTACACATCGTTGGACATGCCGCGCAACGATACTAGCCCCAGTGCACCGAGCACCGCCATCGGCACCGCCAGCAGGATGATGAAAGGCAGCGCGAAGCTCTCATACTGCGCCGACAATGTCAGATACACCACCAGAATTCCTAATCCGAAAATGGTCAGCGCCCGCCCGCTCGACTCAATTTCATCCAGCGTCAACCCCGTCCACTCATAGCGCATGCCGGGCATCATGTTCTGCTTCGCCAGGCCTTCCATGCCGGTGATGCCCTGCCCCGAGCTGAATCCAGGAGCCGGTGAACCATCGATTTCCACTGCGCGGAACAGGTTATAGTGCGTGATGACCGGCGGCCCGGAACTCTCTTTTACGGTCGCGAGATTATCCATCGGAATCATCTGTCCAGAATCTGACCGCACATAGTAGTTATGCAAGTCCTTCGCCGTCATCCGATAGGGCTGGTCAGCCTGCACGTAAACGCGATAAGTCCGATTGTTGAAATCGAAATCGTTCACATACTGTGAACCCATAAAGACGCCCAAGGTGGTGGTGATCTGCGAAAGAGGAACGTTCATCGCCTTCGCCTTCTCGCGATCGATGGTAACCAATACCTGGGGATCGTTGGCCGAGAATGTCGTGATGAGACCCGTAATGTCCTTGCGCGCGCGTCCGGCTCCAACAATCTGGTGTGCTACACGATCCAGGTCAGAGATCGTATTCACTCCCGTATCTTGCAGCATGAATTGAAAGCCACCATAGCTCCCCACGCCGCTCACCGCAGGGGGCTGAATCACCGCAACCAGTCCGCCATTCGGCTGAAACATCAGCGAACTCAGCTTCGGCGACAAGTCCGCAACGATATCCGCCGCGGAGTGACCTTTGCCGCGACGATCGGCTGCAGGCTTGGTACTGATGAACATCATTCCGGCATTCGAAGCGTTACCCGTGAAACTGAAACCGACAATCGTGAACGCGCCGGCGATGTCCTTGTTGGAGTAGATGATGGATTGGGCTCGTTCAGCAAGTGCTTGTGTATAGGAGAGTGACGACCCCGGAGGCGCCTGAACAATGCCCATGAGAAAGCTCTGATCTTCCTGTGGAATGAAGCCGGTTGGAACCTTGTTATAGATCCAGACCGTTGCACCCAAACCTACGAAAAAAAGAAGCAAGAGCGCATAGCGCAGTTGTAGAGCGACGTGGATGATCTTTGCGTAGGTCCTGCCCAGCCAGGAAACGAACGCATCGGCGCCGTGAATGAACCCGGCAAAGGCGCGCGAGAGCGGTTGGATATGCAGAAAGTCGAGTTGCGCCGGCCGTGCCTCTTCTCCGCGCAAGAACATCGCCGACAGCGCCGGAGAGAGCGTCAACGCATTGAAAGCTGAGATGGCAATTGAAAACGCGATCGTCAGCGAAAATTGCCGATAGAGAATGCCTGTGGTCCCCGGGAAAAACGAAACCGGGACAAACACCGCAATCAATACCAGGGATGTCGCGATAACTGCGCTGGTCACTTCGCTCATGGCGCGTGACGTGGCTTCGTGAGGATTCGAGTGCTCCATAGCGATATGGCGCTGCACGTTCTCAATCACCACGATCGCGTCGTCCACCACAAGTCCTGTCGCCAGCGTGATTCCAAAGAGGGTAAGCGAGTTGATGGAAAAATTGAAGATCCGAATGAACGCAAACGTACCAATTAAAGAAACTGGAATCGTTACCGCAGGAATGATCGTCGCGCGCCAATCCAACAGGAACAGGAAGATGACCAGAATGACGATTCCGATCGCTTCAGCCAGGGTGACCAGCACTTCGCGGATCGACTCACCCACAACGGTGGTCGAATCGAAGGCTACAGCATACTCAAGCCCCGGAGGAAAGCTCTTGGAGAGATCCTTCAACACGGCTTTGGCTTTTGCATCCACGTCGAGCGCATTCGCGTTCGAAAGCTGCAGGACACCAATGCCCTGCGCAGACAAGCCGTTGTACTCGAGCATCGAGCTATAGTCTTCTGCGCCGACCTCAGAGTGACCGACGTTCTTAAGCAGGATCAACCCGTTGGCGTTGCTCTTCAGAATGATATTGTCGAACTGTTGCGGACTCGAAAGGCGGCCCACTACGCGCACGGGGATCTGATACGCCTGTTTGTCATTGGACGGCTGTTGCCCTAGCTGCCCGGCAGGGATTTCGACGTTCTGTTCCTGTAGCGCGTTAACTACGTCGGTTGCAGTAAGCCCATTCGCAGCAAGCTTCAGTGGATCGAGCCATACCCGCATTGCGTACTTGCGCTCACCGAAGATATTCACGTCGCCCACGCCGGGCACGCGCTTTAGAGCATCTTTTACGTAAACATCCAGGTAATTCGAAATGAACTCATGGGAATAGCGCCCGTCGCGCGTAAAGAAACCCGCACCGAATACAAAATTGGTGTTCGCCTTACTGATGGAGATACCCGTTGCATTTACCGCCGCAGGCAAACGTCCTGTAACACTGGCGACACGGTTCTGCACGTCGACCGCCGCGATATCCAGGTCATAGCCGGTCTGAAATGTCGCCGTGATCTGGCTGGTTCCATTGTTGGTGCTGGAGGATCGAATGTACCGCATGCCCTCCACACCGTTGATTGCTTCTTCCAGCGGAATTGTGACTGCTTTCTCCACCGTGTCCGCATTGGCACCCACATAATTGGAGACTACATTCACCTGCGGGGGCGCCAGAGTCGGATACATCGCGATCGGAAGATTGGGAATGCAAACTGCACCGGCGAGGATAATCAGCAGTGCGCAAACCGTTGCAAAGACCGGTCGATGAATAAAGAAATCAACAAACAAAATGAGCCCTCTTTCGTTGTGTTCCTTCGGCGCCATTGGCGCATCGCTCGTAAGCGGAGGTTTTGCTCAACCGGGTATGGGAGAAACCGGCATTCCGTTCACCAGGAACTGCGTGCTCGAAATAACCACCTGGTCACCGGCGTTCAGGCCCGAACTGACTGAGTAGGCATTCTCCACCGTGTCGCCCAACGTCACCGGGGTCTGTGCCGCGATGAAATGCCCATCTGGCTGTTTCCGCGCGACGAACACGAAAGTCTGTCCACCTTGTCGAGTCACTGCCAAGACTGGAACTACCGCCATCGGCTTCGTACTCCAGATCACGCGCGCCTTGATCAACTGGGCATTGCGCATGATATCCGGCGTGGCGTGCACCGGAGCCTTGGCCAGAATGCTCTGCAGACTCGGATCCACCTGCGGAGAGACAAAATCGATCTTCGACTTCTCCAGGAGCTTCCCGCTTGTGTCGTACAACTCCACGGCGAGCCCGATCCGCACCTGATCCGATCGCTCGGTTGGAATGTAAATGTACGCCTCAAGGTCACCGGGCTGATCCACCGTGGTCAGCATCGCAGTCGGCGACATCAATGGCGAAACGTAGTCGCCCAAATGCACCGGTATGTCGCCGACCACGCCGTCAAACGGGGCGCGGACGGTATAGTACGCAAGTTGCTGTTCCTGCATGTTGCGTGTTTGCAGTGCGGCTTCGTAGTCGGCCTTGGCATTGTCGTAGGCCTGTTGTGCCTGATCGAGCGCATCCTTGCTGGTAACCCCGGCGGCAAACAACTTCCTCTGCCGATCCAACTCGATCGCATCGTAGTCAAGAAGGGCCTTCTTCTGCCGCTCGGTCGCCCCCTGCGAAGCCACCTGCGCCTGCTGCTGCCGAGGATCAATCTCCATCAGCGCCTGCCCCGCCTTTACGCGTTCGCCGCTGTGTACCAGGATCTTGGTTAGGAGCCCGTTTACCTGGGGCAGAATCGTCGCCGACCGCCGCGACTTGATCGTCGCCATATATTCGCTACTCTGGGCGACAGGCTGGAGCGTTACCGCCACTGTTTTCACCGGCATGGCCTGCATTCCCGCCGCCTGCGGAGCCTTTTGCGCTCCCCGCTGGCAACCGATTGCAGCCAGGCTTATCAGCAATGCGCTGCTTACACCAAAATTGAATCTCAAAATAAAAACCCCTAACTTTGCCTCCACGCCCATTCCATCAGGCCAACGGAGCACGAAATGCAGCATTTATGGTACAACCCCGCGGTTGCCGACACGTGTGATGTGGCGCATAAAACCGGCACTTTGTTGAGAGAAAAATACTTAATTGTGACGCGCTTAGTTGATGCATGGAATCAGGCGATTGTCGCAAAAAAACGCCGTGGGAACACCGGTCATGTTGTCACCTGGTTTTTTGTGACCTCAGACGCTTTTTCCGGTGGTGCGAACGGGTTGAGAATCAGCACCACAAGCAATCCGAGGGTCAGCAAATCGAGATACCGATGTCGCTGCAATGACCCCGCGAGCCTAAAATCAGCTTCTCCAACCCCTCTTCAACCGAGACTCCTGCCCTAATGGATTTGCTTTGACGTTTGACGTACCGTCGATCTCCAGGTGCGCCTCTTCCCCTCAACCGACTGGCTTCCGGACCTAGAATTCCGGCCTCCGATTCATTGCGGAAAGGTACGCCAGACCCGCAAGAATGAGAAGCAATTTGGATGAAACTCATCGGTTATGAAAGCAAGAATAACGAACCAGAGTGATCGAAGAAACAAACCGCGGCTTCCCGTGGACAGTGTTCTCGTTCGGCTATCTCATTTAAAAGCTCTTTTGACAGGGCTGGAGCGGGTTGGTACCCTTCTTAAGGGCGCATATCCGGCCGTTCTGACCGTCTTTCTGCCCTTTCTCAAGCGTCCCCGTCGTCTAGCCCGGCCTAGGACACCGCCCTTTCACGGCGATAACACGGGTTCAAATCCCGTCGGGGACGCCAAATAAAAAGAATGCTCTACCCTTATTCCAAAGATTCTCATCTTGAGTGCTGCGCACGCTATGGGGATCAACAAAGACCCCTCTCAGCGCGCATATCCGCCTGCGGAGCCTCTGGAACGGTACGCGCAATAAGCTATTCAATTTGTTCATAGTAGAGACCACATGTCCGGACGAAAACTGGCGAAGATTGGGCGAGGGATTTTGCCAGGGAATAATGGCCAATTGCCATAACTCATTCTCATCAGATGACGTGGATTCGGTCAACTGAGACTCATGGGACCATTTCCAAAATTCAAAGATTTAGAACTTTTGCCGCCCGCGAAGAGCGGAGCGGGTCTAAGGGATCGTCCGCGGTGCCAACGGATTCGTACACCAGAGGAATCGTGGTTTCGACTCGTGTTCCCAGGGAGGCTGTGGAGGAGAAATTTATGGTTCCACCCACGGAGCGAACTCGTTCCCTCATGCTAATCATTCCAAGGCCGGCTCTATGTTCTGGAGCGTCGGGATCAAATCCAATACCGTCATCCCACACCCGCAACACTACCGAATTGCTCGTTCCCAACAACTCGACCTGCACTTTTCGAGCTTTGGCGTGCTTCGTGATGTTATGGAGACTTTCCTGGGCGACGCGAAAAATGCTCAAAGAAACATCAGAATCCATCACCATCGGCACTTGCAAAGACCGAAAATCGATTTCAATCCTGCTCTGCTCCGAGACCTCATTACACAAGCCGCGGAGGGCCGCCACTATCCCAAGATGATCGAGCTTGGAAGAGTGGAGTTGATGCGAAACACGCTGGATGTCCAATGAAAGCGCATAGGTCTTCCTCCAAATAGCATCAATCTTCTCATTGCTTTCGGGCGAGTGGTCCGAAATTGAAGACTTCAATTGCTGCAACTCGATCGCCAGCATGGCGACTTGCTGGTTGATATCATCATGCAGCTCGCGAGCGATGCGCGACCGCTCCTGCTCCTGGGCGTTGATGAGGCGGCCGCTTAGTTCCCTGATCGCCTGCGCATTTCGCTTTCGCTGCGTGATGTCCTCGTGCGAAATCAGTACTCCATGACCTGTTTTTCTCAGCGGAGTCACCGTCATCAAGAACCAGCGTCCGTCACTTCCCGATTCATACGCATATTCCAATTCGAAAAATTGGGTTCTTGCATCGTATACAGCTTGAATTCCCTCCAGTGCCACTGCTACATTCTGATCGCCGGTCTGCGCCAAAGCCTTGCACATTGCAAGGTAGTCGTCGCCAACGCGAAGGTCTTCTGTGTTTATCCCGTTGATCGCAACGAACTCAGGGCCTCTGGCAGTTGCCGCAACGATGACGCCACTGGAATCGAGTACAACCAAATGCTCCTTCAGCGATTGCAGGATCGATTGGTTCAGCTCGTTGCTTTCGCGTAACTTTTTCTCGGCCTGATGGCGCTCGGTGACGTCCCGAATAATCACTGTGAAGAGATTGGCACCACCGACATTGACTTGCGATATCGATGCTTCAATGGGGAACTCCTGCCCGTTGAGCCGCAGGGCTGCGATAGGTCTCAGGGCACCCATCGATCGATTGGTGTCTCCGTCTTCGCCGAAGCGCACGACGTGCTCACGGTGATGAGCGCGAAAACGCTGAGGGATGAAGCGCTCCACCGGATGGCCTAACGCTTCATCAGCGGAGCAGCCGAACATTTTCTCTGCTGTCGCGTTGAACACCACGATGCGCTGTTGTTCATCGATCGCGATGATGGCGTCCATCGCGGATTCTACGATGCCGGTGAGGCGATCTCGGCTCACACTTGCTGACTCTTCCGCACTTTTGCGTTCCAGGGCACTCCCGAAGATATCGGCGATGGTGCGCAAAGCCCCAACGAGATCAGGTTCCCATACTTGCCTGGTTCGAACAGTGGAAAAGCTCATGGCTCCAAACGGACTCTCGCCGCGGATGAGCGGAAATGCGGCGAAGGAGCGGACGCCCTGAGCGCCCAGATAATCCACCACTTCAGAAGCTTCAGGCGGCAGATCATCGAGGTCGGATACCAGCACAACGGTCCCTTGCGTCAGTTGCTTCGCGGCCCAGTTCAACTTCTGCAAATCGATAATCGTCAGCGGCGCGGAAGCCGTTGCACCGCGAGCACACAGCAGGCGAAGCTTTCCGGTCCCAGCAGAGAATTCGAACAACTTGATCCGATCAAGTTCAAAAAACTCGAGCACGTCTTGAAACAAAATCTCGATTTCGCTACCCACGAACTCCGCAGGAAGATTGATGAAAGCCGCGGCACAGTTCGCTATTAGAGCCTGGGCTCTGCGCCGGTACGCGAGGTTACGGGCCTGGCGCTTCTGGTTAATCGTCAGCCTGAACAGGCTCGCGATGAGAACTGCTTCAAGAAGCACGAGGCCGATCAGCCCTAGAATCTCCCACCTGTAGAGTTCCCATACCGAATACTCCCGGTTGATCACGTTGCTGCCCGGGGGAACTTTGTCCGTTGGGATACCCCAGCGCTTCATCTGTTTCCCGTCGAACTCGTCCTTCGACAGATTGCCGATGGTCAATGGGATTGCTCCCGGAGCTTCTCCACGGATGACCCGCACAATCAAGTTCCCGAACGCCTCTCCATTTGCCTCCATGTCAAGGAGGTTCCCGCCGACGATGCCCCTGCCGAGAAAGATCGAAGGCCAACCATAGATGGGCCGGTTTGTAGCAGCCGAAAAATTCGGGAGAATGCGCGCTGGAACAAAGGTCTCGCCCGTGGAGTCTCCAAAATAGGAAACAAAGACAGAGATCATATCCGGCGGCAAAGCTGCTACGGCCTTGAGATTCTCGGTGATGGTACCCGGAGCGAGCACCTGGAGATCGACCTGCCTGCGCTTTTCCCGCAAGTGTCTCTCAGCGCTCACGAGCGCGAGTTGAGCAAGGCTGCGGTCCACTGGAGTCGCGCCCACGATCAGCAACACCTGCCGGGCTCCCGGGTTCTGCGCCAGCGCAACCTCGACCGTGGGGCCAATGTTCAATGGCAACACCATCCCAGTCGAATTTAGGACAGGTTGCTGCGGCGGTATTCCGATACTCAGATAGAGGAGTTTGGCATTCGGAAAGAGCGCTTTTTGCCTGGTTTGCAGGAACTGGAGTGGATATTGGCCAACGGGCACGACAATGTCGATTTGTCCGTCGGCATACTTGTCGCGCAGATATTGTTCCATCGCAATCGCATACAAGGGATTGCGACCTAATCCCTCCTCGTCAAAAGACTCCGTGTAAATGGTGATTGGAGCATCCAGTGCTCGTTCCATTTCGCTTCGGATGCCGGCCTGAAATCTGTCCAACGCGAGAGAGTCTCTTCCCCCGAAATAGAGCATCAGAATTCTGACTGGACGGGTGATTGGCGCACTCCAGGAGAGAGTGGAGGCAAGGAGCAGGGGCGCGAATGAAAGACCGCGACAAACAAGTGGCCAGTTAAGTTCAGCCTGGCGTATCAATGCGGCCATCCGGCTGGCGAGCCGAGCTAGGGAAAAGACTCTCATTGCAACCTTCTGCCAACTTAACACGGGGGCGACTCCCTGCAACTCGGCGTCTTTCAGGCGCGATGGTCAATTCTTCGGAATGAAGATAATCCGCATTCAACGGAACACAATTTCAAATTGGTCTGCTAGTCCAAATTCTACGTCTTCAATCTATGGGAAATGTGATTTGGATCACACGGAGATCGGCCTAATGGCATTGATCAGGGTACTTTCACGCTCTTTGTCACTTATCGCACCAATGAGGAGTAACCTACCCGTCTAATCCTCAGGATGCACTGCGACCCGTCTCCACTGTGCATATTGACAGTAAAAGGTGAGCCTTGTCGAAGGCGAAGGCTGGATGGATTGGGGTAACCAGATTCAGCGACCGGATAATTAAAGAAAATAATTCAAATTAATCAACAAACCGTTAGTTCTGACAGTAGGCAGTACATGAATCCGGGATTAAAGTCCTGACTAAACCAAGAAAGGACGCTCGGTTTCTAGAGAAACGCCATGCCAAGTGCCCACTTCTTTAAGTTTGCAATGACGTCGGACACCCTCGGAGGTCAAGGTAAGAAGGGGCCCTGTGTTCGCATCTTGCTTGTAGACGACAGTATTGAAATCCTCGACCATGTAAGCAACATGCTTCGACCTGAATATGATGTCATCGGCAAGGTCGCCGACGGCAATTTGGTTTGCTCCAAAGTGGCAAGCCTAAGTCCGGATGTCATCATTCTTGATATCTCACTGGGAGACAGAAGTGGCATCGAGATTGCCCAGCGCCTGCGAGAGCAGGGTTATGCGAAAGAGATCATCTTCCTCAGCGTCCACGAAGATCCTGATTTCGTAATAGCTGCGATCGGCGCTGGAGGCCGAGCCTACGTAACCAAGCCGCGAATCACTGAAGATCTCAGATCGGCGGTCAAGGCTGTGCTCTCACATCAGGTCTTTATCTCTGCTCCGTTGAAATGGGAGTGAGCCTGCCAAGTACGGCGCCGCTCCGGTTCCGAGCGTTCTCAGTAACCTCAATCGCTTGCAGATCCGGTCTAGGAACGGGGAGTGACGATATGCTCTTGAATTGCATATTGAATCAAATCCGCGTTTGTCTGGAGGCCGAGCCGCTCCATGAGCTTGTATTTGTGAAACGCAACCGTGCGAGGAGTCAGCGTCAGGACATAGGCGATTTCTTTCATCGTTCTTCCCTCTGCTAACAACTTGAGAACTTCGCGCTGTCGACCCGTGAGACTCTCCCGGCTCAGGTGCGAATCGTTTTTCTCGAGAGATGACGACTCGGCGACAGCACGCATGATCGATTCAGAGATGTAGTGTTGACCCTTGAGTACTTCGCGAACGGCAGTCAAAAGCTCCGCCTGATAGGAAGGCCTCAGTAGATATCCGGAGACTCCACCTCGAAGCGTTTCGGACGCGACGCCAAGATCAATGGTCGGCGTCAGGTAGACCATCCGGACCATTCGCGTCAGCTTCTTGATACGTATACGCGTCTCCAAACCATTCTTTGAGTTCTCGCCAACGTCAAAAATGATGACGTCTGGTCTAAGCTCCGCAACCGCGGCCAAAAGTGCCGGCTCGCCCGCCAGGATTCCGACCACTTGAAACTCAGGCCGCAGGAGCTTCGCATACTCCTCTGAGAGGAGAATCTGATCGCTTGTGATCAGTACCCGCGGCCACTTTACGGGACTCATTTCAATCTCCTTGCACCGGTCGCACCGCATTCGCAGCAGAGCCACCGCCGCCACTCTGTCGCAAAGTGCGTCATAAGAAACGAGAAATCAAAACATAACAACTGTTGGCTTGCCCGCTCGCTTTGCCGCAAGGCGGGAAAACTCTGCTCCCGCGAGTGAAATACCCTGCGCCTCATGCCGAAGAACGACAGAATCAAGACACATCTTCACCAGCGGATATTTCACCTCTTCGGGGATGCTACCTTCGCTTGCGCTAAGTGCCTACTGTCAAAATGAACAGGCTGGGGTGCATTCGAGGTTCGGGCGAGGAGGGACAGAGCTGCCCAGCGATTCGCCGGGCCTCTTCAATCGCACCTTCCCGCAAGCCGGGGTTGCGAGCGTTTCGATGAGCCAGACTTACGAGATGTCCGTGCGAAGTCCCGATGTGTCAAATACCACTTGATCCTGCCACCAAAGCTGCTCAAAAAACGAACGCGCAAGATCGACGTCCCTGGTTTGTTCGATGGGGGTGGATGTAGTCTGGACGATGTCTTCGATGCGGCGCTTTCCGTCAATCGAATCAAAGAATCGCTTTTGCGTGGCGTTAATGGGCAGAAACAGGTCCCTGAACGTGTGGGCCCTATTGATAAGAACGGAGGCAGCGCCCGGGGGCAACCGGTCGAGCACACAAACCGTATCCGCTATGCGTACAGGCACATAATCAAGCCAGCCGTCTTGCGAGAAATCTATCCGCTGGAGTTCCGCACAGGTTTCATCCCGATAGACCACTGCGCTGTGGCGGACCATGGTGCCCCGAAAAAGCTCCACGGCGGCATAAAGCTCGTTCAAAGTCAGTTTTGCCAGCAGGTCTGCCTGGGGAAGGCTGGGGATCACGCCACACTTTGAACTGTAGGGCGCCTGCCGGGTCCATCGCCCGAATTTCAGGCCGGCGCGATCGAGAAAATCAAAGAACTGCGGTACTGAATAGGCTCGGTCCTGCGGGTGCAGGAGAGCATCGGCAAGTTCCGCTTCATTACCAAAATCCGGCGCCACGCGTAAAACGGTTTCCAGGGGGTGTCCGGGCGGCAGCAATTTGAGCGCAGCCACAAGATCTCGAATTGCTTCATCCGATGCTGAGATACCGAGCTTTCTGCAGAACTCCTGCAGCATATAGATTCCGGTTCGTCCGTACGGAGCGTAGACCATAAGATGCATCGCTCCGTCCGGATTGAGCACGGTGCGTAAGGCGCTCAGGCCCGCGTCGGGGGCAACAAGATGATGTAGAACCCCGGTACAGACAATCTGATCGAAACTTCTGCCTAACTCGCCTGCTCGCTCGACGGCTAACTGCTGCACTTCGAGATTTTTGAGGTCATACTTTCGCTTGAGATCCTCAGTTTTGCGTAGGCTCGTCGCGCTGAAGTCAATGCCGGTTACCTGGGCCTCAGGCCAGCGCATCGCATACTTCGCTGCCTGCGAGGTCCCGCAGCCGGCGATCAGAATTGAAAAGTCTTCCCTGTAAGGCTGTGCGGGCCAAAACAGGTGAAAATCCGCGATACGTCTTTGACGATCGTTCCAAAGCAGTCCATAATTTGCCAGATCATCCACCGGACGAGGATAGGGATACTGGTTATAGAAGTTCTGAACTTCCTCTGCTGTACCGGTTCCTTCCGAGGACCTGCTCAATGTAATTCTCCGCGTGGCCAGGCGGGCCGTTGGTTCGATCAGTAGTACGCCTGCACGCATGTTCCTGGCAGCAGCCTAGTTGGGATGTCAGAGCTGCGGGAACTGTCAAAAGATACAGTAGCATCCGCATCCGTTCGTTTGATCTTGGCTGGAAAAACATCGTAATGCGAGGGTGGGCCTGTAACAACTAACAGTTTCCAACGCTCACGTGCCGTGATGCACTGACTTACGGACGCCAGGGTCCTTTTGGCGCTTAGTGTGAATGATCTGGATGTCTGACCAATGCGTGTACGAATTGGAGTGGTGAGAGGAAATATGAAGATCAAAGCCCGCAGCATGAGCGCAGCATTAACCTCCGTCTTAGTTTTTGGGTCATTCGCAGGATTTGTTTGTACTGCCAATGCGCAAAGCCCAGAGATGCAGCAACGCATCGCGGAAATCAAGCAGGCTTCCGCGAAGAACAAGCAGGCTCTCATGTCCTATAGCTGGAATGAGCAGGACACGATCAGCCTGAAAGGCGAAGTAAAGAAGGTACAGCACTACCAGGTACGTCTTGGGCCGGATGGTAAGCCACAGAAGACGTCTTTGGATCCCCCCGAGGATGCGGCCCCGCCAAGCGGCGGACGTATGAAACAGAAGGTGGTTGCAAAGAAGAAGGAAGAATACAAAGACTACGCAGAGTCAATGAAGGCTCTGGCGCAACAATACGCGCCACCTGATCCAGCAAAAATACAACAGGCCGCCGCACAGGGCAACATCACCTTGGGGCCGGTTGCCGGCTCCCCAAGTCAAGTGCAGCTTGTAATTAAGAATTATGTGAAGCCTGGCGATTCGATGACGCTGGTCTTCGACAAGGAACAGAAATCGATCGTCCGTGTTCAGATCGCGTCCTACATGGATGACCCGAAAGATGCGATGAACCTCACCGTGAACTACAGCAAGCTGCCGGACGGGACGAATCACATTGACAGCATGGTTATCGACGGAGTGAGCAAGCAATTGAACGTCGCGATCCAGAATTCCAACTACGGGCATGTCTAAGTCCCCAAGGGCCCCTGCCTCTGGGCAGAAATAAAC
>NZ_JBARMD010000053.1:0-2672 GCF_049802275.1 Occallatibacter sp.
AAACCAGGTTCACATCAATTTTGCTTATATCGGGAATGGTCGCGAGACGGTTGTGTACCTGCTCGAAGATCAGACCCGATGCCGGGCAAAACTGCGTGGTGAGCGTCATGGTGACTTTGACCCACTGACGCGGCCACGCGGGCGTGGAGTCGGGGTCGGGGCCGGTTTCGATGGAATAGATGAGGCCGAGATCGACGAGGTTCAACTTCACTTCGGGATCGAAGCAGTCGCGGAGAGCGGCGAAGATGTCTGATTCGGAGAGCATAGCTCCTACCGTTTAGCCCTGAGCTCTTAGCCTGAGCATGGCGGATCAAAATAAACAAATCAATTGTCCTGATCGAGCTGTCGCACTCACTAGCTAATTCTTCCGCTCAACCAGATACCGCGCAACAGACTTGAGCCCTTCGGCGCGGGTGCCATAGGGCTTGAGCACGGCAAACGCTTCTTCGATGAGTGTCGTGGCGTCACGTTGGCTCTGCTCGATGCCGTAGACAGCCGGCCAGGTAGCTTTCTCGGTGGCCTGGTCTTTGCCTGCGGTCTTGCCCAGATGCGCCGAGTCGACTGTCATGTCGAGCACGTCGTCGACGATCTGGAAAGCGAGTCCGGCTTTGCGGCCGAAGGTGTCGAGGCGTGCAACATCCTCGGCGGAGGCTCCGGCGTAAACGCCGCCGGTAACAACACTGACCCTGATGAGTGCGCCGGTCTTAGCGCGATGGATAGATTCGACGAGTTCGGGTGTTGGCTTGTGGCCTTCGCTTTCGATATCGAGCACCTGGCCGCCGATCATGCCATCGACGGTACCGACGGCGTTGGCGATGAGGCCGATGATCTGGACTGTCGCAGCAGGCGGCGTGTCGAGACCGGCAAGGATTTCAAAGGCGCGCGTTTGCAGCGCGTCGCCGGCGAGGATGGCGATCGCTTCGCCGAACGCCACGTGGCAGGTCGGTTTACCGCGACGCAGATCGTCGTTGTCGAGTGCGGGCAGGTCGTCGTGGATCAGCGAATATGTGTGCAGCATTTCGATAGCTGCTCCCAGGCGCTCAATGCCGCGTGGAACAGAACCAGCGATGGTGACGGCAGCTTGCATGGCGAGCACGGGACGGAGGCGCTTGCCCCCGGCAAACACTGAGTGGCGCATGGCGCCGTGAATCGACGAAGGAACCGTGTCAACCGTCGGGATCAGTGCTTCGAGCGCGCGGTCGGTTAGCTCCGCGCCTTCCTGGATCAGCGATTTAACGTCAGCGGACATCCCTTCCTATGATAACCGAGGTTCGCCTTCAACCTTTTGCGCCACGTTCAGTTTTCGCTCGATTAAGAATAGGACCGTGAAGTAGCCGAGCGACATAAGACTCAGTAAGCGCCCCATCACGACATCTCCGGTTGTGATCCAGTCCACGTCAAGCCGCACCGAACCCTCAGGAACCGGCACAGCCATCAGGCCGTCGTCGCGGTGGGGAAGAGACGCGTAATTCGGGCGCGCTCCAAGGGCAACGGTCTCCCCGTTGACGTTAATCTTCCAGGCTGCATAGTCGCGCAGGTGAAGGATAAGGTAGCCGGCGTGCGGGGTGTCGGCAACGAGGCGCAGGTGTTCGGGCGAGACATGGCCTTTCTGCCGCTGCCATGAGTAGGTTGCGTCGCAATGACCACTTGTCGGATCCCATTCAGGAGTGTTACCGTCATCCGACTTTGCCAGCACGACCGCAGGATTGCTGGTGAGGCATGCATCGGGAAGGCCGACTGCCATCAGTGTGTTATCCGCGCCCGGGGGAGCATACTCGTCGGTCCCCTCGAAGCCCTGGCCGCCGCGAAACGCGCTCAACATGCCGACTACCGCATCTTCTGCATCGCAGGTCTGATGGAAGAGCAGTGTCGTGACGGTGGTGATGAAAAGGAAGATTAAAGAAGACGAGACGATGACGACGACACGCAACCAGCGCCGCGTCGGCCATATGGCCGCAGCAAAAAAGATGCCGAGCGGTGCTTCGAGTACGACGAGCCACCGCCATGGGAATTGCAGGAATCGCAGTTTGGGCAGCACGTTCCACAGAGGCAGGGAAATGGGGAGTTGCAGAAGAAGCACGGCCAGCGGAATGAGGGCCATGGGGATCCACCAGGTGCGCCGTCGGAGCAGACCGCGGCGCCACGCGATGAAGATGCTAATGAACGCAAGGCCGATCATGATGACGGCGATGGCTGAGACACGCCACAGTTCGACGTCGTGCAGTTCGAGATTGGGGTCGGTGTGGTGGCCGAACAGAAAGCTGTTTTCGATGGCGAGGCCGGGATCGTCGGTGGCCTGGCGGATCTGCACCCAGTGCTGCTCGACAGCGGCAGGAACAAGATAAATCGCGGAGAGTCCGAGACCCAGAGTGACGGCAACTACCGATCGCAGAATCGGCGCCCAGGAGCGCCGAAGTATCGCGACAGTGAGTGCGACCGCAGCCAGAAGATAGCTGGCCATCACGCCCAGGGGTGCGTTGGAGAGCCATGCTCCTGCGACGACGAGGGCGAGCAACACGGCTGAACCGTCAAGGGCGCGACGCCACACGGATCCCTGCGGATTGCGATCGCGGAAGACGAGCAGCAGCAGCAGCGGGATCCAAAATCCGCCGGCGAGTTCTCCGAAGGCGGAGCGCTCGTAGGCGGTAAACATCGAATAGCCGGAGAAGAGC
>NZ_JBARMD010000054.1:0-9360 GCF_049802275.1 Occallatibacter sp.
GACCTTCGAGGCTCTTAACTATCTTGGCCATTATCTTGCGGGCGTGCCGGGCCGCAAGAATCTCATCTGGTTTGCAAGCTCGTTCCCTGTGATCATCTTTCCCTCCGCCGCTCAGCGCGAGAAAATGAAGCAGAATACCGAGATCCCCGGATATCTCGACAACGTGAGATCTACCGCTGATCTCTTCACCCTCTCGCGCATTGCCGTGTATCCCATCGACGCCGAGGGAATGATGACGGAGCACGTGGCAGAAGCCAATGTCGCGGGTCCCGGACCCAGCGGACTAGCAGGACACATAGGCAATCAGACCGACTTGTCGGCTTACAGCGCAGGTGCGTCGGAACGCGCCGATACGATGAACACCATGGAGCAACTCGCCTCCTCAACAGGTGGCAAGGCTTACTTCAACACCAACGATCTGAATGCGGCGATGCGCCACGCGATCAGCGACGGATCGAATTACTACACGGTTGGATATTCTCCTACACAGGGCAAGAGAGACGGATCTTACCGTCGAATTGAAGTGAAGATCGAAAAAGGAAAGTACAAGCTCTCCTACCGGCGTGGTTACAACGCCGACGATAGTCCTGCGTCCAGGTCAAACTCGGGTTCGAATCCCCTTGAGCCGCTTTTGCAGTTTGGAATGCCGAGTGCCACAGGAATCCTGTATGGAACTCGTGTGAACGCTGCCGACACCCAGCCTCCGCCCGATGCGAAGCGCGCCGGACAGAATGCGCAGCTCAAAGCGCCATTCACACGTTTTAATGTGGACTTCATCGTTCGCGAACAGGATCTTGTTATGCAGTCCGACGCCAAAGGGGAACGGAGCGGCAGAATTCTTCTTGGCCTGAAGGCCTACGACCGCGATGGCAATGCCGTCAACTGGGAGGGCGATGAAGAAGGCCTGGACTTCAGTCCGGAACAGTACAGCTCCATCCAGAAGAATGGGCTCCCAGTTCATCTTGAAATCGACCTCCCATCCCAAACAGGAGTGCACCTGGTGACCGCGGTCTATGACTGGAATTCCGGCAAAGCCGGGACTTTGAATATTGACCTGAGCGATGACTCGATCAAGCGTAGATAATCCATTCAATTGTTTCGAAGAGACGTTCGCAAATTGATCGGATTGCCGGTCTTCGTGGCGCAGTTGCTCAAGATCAGCTCGGCGTTTACGCCTCCGCCACCGGAAGGCTTCGTGAGCCCCATGACCTGGGGTGTGGATACGCACATTGTCGAGCGCTTCGGCAGCGCGGGAATTCCCCGAGAGAGAATCTCAATGACGCGGGAACACATTCCGCTTTGTCGCCGCGGACCAAAAGCCGGAACAGATCATCGGGATATTTCGGCGATTCTATGGGCCGACCGAACGCATATGAGGCTGCCGAGAAGAGCGGGAAAGTGGACGAGCTGCACACCCGGCTTGTGGAACTGGCTGAGTCGCAGAATACAGTCAACCATGGCAGCACCTCAATTTCTGCCACTTTTTTGAAGGTGAATGTCAGCGTTTGAGGCGTAATTGCGATAAAAAGAGTTGTGGAGTGTCGCCCAAATGAAGAAAAGAAGTGAAGCTCTCGCAGAACGTCTGGAGGCCGGCGCATCAGCACTGGCCTCCTTTGCATCCACTCTCACTGACGCAGAATGGCAGACTCGCGTTCCCAAGGACGGCCGGAAGATCGGCGTCGTGGTTCATCACGTGGCGAGTGTGTACCCGATCGAGATTCAACTTGCCCAGGTGCTCGCGGCCGGCAATGCAGTGACGGGTGTGACGTGGGATGTGGTGCACAAAATGAACCACCAGCACGGCGACACGAATGATGGAGTGACTAAGGAAGCAGCGCTCAGCCTGCTCGCGGCCAACAGCAGTGCGGCTGCGGCGGCCATTCGTGCGCTCAGCGATGAGCAACTGGATAACGCTGCGCCGCTATCGCTGAATAGCGATGCCCCGCTTACCTGCCAATTCATGCTGGAGGATCATGCGGTACGGCACAGCTACCATCATCTGGCAAAAATAAAGGCGGCGCTGGGACGTTAGAGCGCTCTCCTGTTGAGTCCGTCGCCGGGGCAACGATTGCACCGGCGACGGATTAAGTCTGAAGGCGTTCATACAAGCGCCCGTGACGAAGATCGGGCGCTATTTCAGCGCTCTTGATCGCTCGCGTCAACTGCTGGTGCCACGCCACGTCGCGCCACATGCCCACGAATTGCGGGCCGCAGAAGTTGCTGGTTGCGATTGCTAGCCAACGTCCAGAGGACGCGGCCCGGCGGGCGCCGATAGCGCAGAGATCTTTGACCCAATCCCATTTCAGAAGAGGCCAGTCCTTGTAGTCAACGATCGCCCAGCACTCGGTGGTGATGAGGGGCATCCTGATTTTGCGTGAGACTTCGGCGAATGCGTCGATTCCGTTCTCAAGCCCTTTCTGCCAATACTCGGGACGGGCTCGGTATACGTCCTCGGCTTTGAGGCTGAGGTTTGTGTAGCCCTTCGCGTCGAAGCGTTCGTAGGCGTACCCGGCCAGTTTGTAGAACTCTCCGCCGTTTTGCTGAACCATCCATATATGCGGATCCAGCAGGTCGAAGTCAGCCAGGTCGTGTTCGAGATAGCTCTGCGTATTGCCTGATGCGACTGAAAAGAACAAAGGCATAGCTGGATACTTCGCGCGAACCAGCGAAATTGCCTTCTGCATGTAGTCGAGGGATGCAGGCTTGTCCCAGTCGCCGTAGGTTAGCGGTTTCATGAAAGGAGCCCAGTCTGCGCCGGGCCACTCGTTGCAGAGGTCGGTATAGAGAATGGAATCGATCAGGCCGGCCTGTTCGATGAGGTCGAGGGTCTTAATCCAATTTGCGGCCATTATGTCGGGGCTGGTGATGGTCATGCGAGTATCGGCATCGTCTTTGCGATACCAGGTTGAGAGGCCGACTTTGATTCCGCGATCGCGGCACTTGCCGATGAATCGAAACAAGGCGGGCACGAGCACGATGCGATTCACGTCGGGCGAGCCCCACATCTGCGTATTCCATTCGGGCCACAGTGTCCAGGTTTTGTGGGGATCGGCCGCGAGCAGATGCGGGAAAGGGTCGATGCGCACCGCGTTGTAACCGCGTTCCTTTAATTCATCGAGAGCGCGATCCCAGTCTTCGTAACCGGCGCCGGGCCAGCGGCGCTCGATCCACGAGAACTCCCACATGGTGATGGCGCGGGGATGCCTGGCGGGGGATGGGAGCGCGTTGGCGTTTCGAACGACCGCCGCGGTTGCCGCCACTGCCATGGCTTCGCCCAGAAATTGCCTGCGATTCATATGGTTCTCCGGATTCGAGGCAAGGATACTACCGGGATCAGATGTCAGAGCGGCGGCTGAAGTAGTTTTCGCAGGCTGTGAAGACATGCCCTGATAGAAGACTCGCGGCTGAAGTAGTTTTTCACCTAACTGTGAAGTCATGCCTCTTCAAAGCAGCGAGTTTTTCCGCAAACTGTGAGACTCCACGATCCATCCGTCCCGGGATTGTCGGCGTCGTTGCTGCAGATCGCGAGGTGCTGTTCCTACTCGCCGAGGTGACGGCGGAGATCTTCGGGGTGGCTGCTATGGGCGTAGGCCGTATCGCGGGAGATGCGGTTATTACGGACGAGTTCAGCCAGGGACTGCTCCATGGTCTGCATGCCTTCAGAACGGCCGGTTTCAATGTTGGCTCTGAGCTGATGATCATCTCCACGGCGAATCAGATTGCGGATTGCACTGGTGGCCATGAGGATTTCAACTGCGGGATAGCGATCAGTTCCGTTGATTGCGGGCAAGAGACGCTGATGAATGACGGCCAGCAGGGCGAGTGAGAGCTGGCGCCGCATCTGGGATTGAAAACCTGAGGGGAAGATATCGAGGATACGTGAGACTGTCTGCGCGGCGTCGTTGGTGTGGAGCGAAGTGAGGACGAGGTGGCCGGTTTCGGCGGCGGTCAGGGCGGCGGCCATTGTTTCGCTGTCGCGCATCTCACCGATGAGGATAACGTCGGGATCCTGCCGCAGGACGGCGCGGACCGCCTGGGCAAATCCAGGGGTGTCCGCACCTACTTCGATTTGTTCGACGAGGGAGTGCTGGTTCGGCTGCTGAAATTCGATGGGGTCTTCGATTGTGATGATGTGATCGCGGCGCGTGTTATTGATGGCGTTGATGAGGGCCGCCATGGTGGAGGTCTTGCCGCAACCTGTGGCCCCGGTGAGCAGGATGAGTCCTTGTTTTCGTTCGGCGAGGACAGCGAGCGACTGCGGGAGATGAAGCGACTCGAGCGTGGGGATCTGGCTGGGAAGGACGCGGATCGAGGCTGCAATGGTTCCGCGCTGGAAGTGGATGTTTGCCCGAAATCTTCCGGCAGATCCACGTTCAAAGCAGAAGTCCAGACACTTCTGGTGATTCAACTCGTCGAGCCGGACGGACGAGAGCAGCGGCGTCAGCAGATGCCAGATGTCCTCGGCAGAGAGCTCGCCTCCAGCGAGTGATTTGAGTGCGCCATTCACGCGGAGTGTGGGAGCCGACCCGTTAACCATGATGATGTCAGAGGCGTTCAGTGCAAGCGCTTCTGACAAGAGGAAATCGATCAGCTCTGTGGTTTCCGCATGGGAATCGGTTGAGGTGTCTGGCTGACCGGCGGCCGGTAATGGTGTGTCTCTGTGCATACGGAATGAGGAAGCGGTCTGTGGAACCAGAGTTGCTTGTAGGACGCGTTCGCCGGGCATTTCGCTTACTGCTGTGAAGACTCTCCTGCATCCGAGGGGGGAGGCGAGGTGTCCGAGAGTTGAAGGCCCGGATCTCGGAGAAATCCGGGCCGGTGAAGCGTAGGGAGTGTGAATCAGTTACGGCACGAAGGCCTTGATGCGGACGTGCCACTTTGTGCTTTGGCCGGGCTTGAGGGTGACCATGCCGGTGTCCATGGAACCCCAGATCTTGCTGAAGGGGTCGGCGAAGTTGAACTGGTCTTCGATGGCGACGAAGTTCTTTGACGGGGGAGCGTAGGCCTGGATGGTCTTGATCTCGGGGGACACGCCCTCGATCTTTACCCCGTATTTGGCGGCCGGATCGGTCAGGGTTACGGTGACGACTCCATTCTTCCAGTCGAGGTGGCTCCAGTTATCGTCGTAGAAGTTCTTGTCGAGGGCTTTGCCGTCCTCGGCGCGCAGGTCATATTGCCCGGTGACAGGCACGAGCTTGCCAGTGGGAAAAACGTTGTCGTAGTTATCGACGGTTGCGAGCATGGAAGCGGGGACGTGCAGGCGAACCTGGGTGCGGTCGCCTGAGGGGATGTTGAAGTAGGGGTGCCATCCAATGGCCATGGGCTCGGCTTCGCTGCCGACGTTCTTAGCCACGACGACGGCGTCAACGGCATCAGCGGTCAAGGTGATGGTGAAATCGAGGTCGGTCTTGGAGAGCCAGTGGCCGCCGAAGTCGCCGGCGTGAATGACGCCCGTGACTTCTTTGCCACCGTGGATGTCCTTTTCGGTTACGTCGTCGGTTTTGGCCTTCAATATGAGGCCGTGCATGGCATGACGCTCTGCACCGGGATTTTTACCGATATTGTTTGCCGGCAGGGTGATGGTGTGGCCCTGCCACTCTGTGGTGAGGGTCTTGCCATCGGCAGAGAGCTTGCCGCGGATGCGATTGGGATAGGGCACGAGGAACGCGGAGCCGAGCCTGTAGGCAAGATCCCCATTGGCGTTGTCTTCATCGTCGAGCATTTTCTTAGCGCCTGCCAGGTCAGGCGAGGCGAGGACGTCGACGTTTCCGCGACCGGGGAAGTTGGCGGTGATCTGGAGCAATTCCATGCCGCGCCCCGGCATGACCGTGACGCTGGTGAATTCCGGCCTGGTCTTGCTGGTGACAGTGCGCGTGAGAGTGACAACCTTCTGGCCGCCGATCTCGGTGGGTGCCTGGGCTTGAGTGCTCATGACTACCCAGCTTGCCACAACGGCCAAAAAAAGGAAGGAAACAACACAGCTGCGAAGAGAAGACTTCATCTCAATCCATCCCTGAAACGCGTTCAGATTTTCCGCAAGCGCTTCAACGGCCGGGAATTCCCGGCGGATGTAAGCGTGTTCCGGAAGCGGCCTCATTCTACGACATCGGACGGCGGGAGCCGGGAAATGAACAACCCCACGCTGGAGTTCCGGATGTGGCGCCGTTGTTTCTGGCTTGGAGATTGTCCTTCTGTAAGCCCCTTAGACCCGAACCCTTAGCAAGATGTACTTCCGCGTTCAACGAAAGTCTCTCTCAGCGATCATCCCAAGAAAGTAACCATCCTGGAAACGAATTAGTGATATTGCGTCGAGTACCGGAAACGGTACAATTCGAGCGAATCAGTGGAACTCAATGTCGTTCAGAGCAGGTACGGTTCCCTTTGCAACTGCTCCGGTCTCCTTTTCAACGCACCGCCTCTTCGGGGCTGTACCCCGAGAAAGGTTCCCGGTCTGAATTATGCGCCCCCTGCATAGGTTGGCTCTTCCTTGCTTTGCCCTGGCGTTTCTCTCTGGAGTGTCGAGCGCGCAGAACACGGCGTCGAAACCCCTGATCGTTGAACGAGTGAACGAGAATCAACTGATCACGCTGAGGGGCAATGTGCCGCCTGCGGCGACCGCGAAGAATGACCGCGGTCGGGTCAGTCCCGATATGCGCATGTCAGGCCTGGTCCTGGTTTTGCGCCGCAGCCCGGAGCAGCAGGCAGCGTTCGACTCCTTTGTTGCGAGCCAGTACGACGCGACCTCGCCGAATTTCCATCACTGGCTTCAACCGGCGGAGGTTGGCGAAAAATTTGGTCCCGCGCCGACCGATATCGCGACTGTGTCTTCGTGGCTAGGGAGCCATGGTCTCTCTGTGGACGAAATTTCGCAGGATCGGATGACGATCCGGTTCGGCGGCAGCGCGGCGCAGGTGGAGGCGGCATTCCACACTGAGATTCACAACCTGCTGGTGAACGGGCAGCCGCACATCTCTAACATGAGCGACCCGCAAATCCCTATGGCACTGGACCCGGTGGTTCTGGGACCGAAGGCGTTGCATAACTTTAATCCGCGGCCATTGCACCGGCTTGGCGGCAAGGCGACACTCAATCCCGAAACAGGCAAGTGGCAGCGAGTGCAGACGCCCAATTTGGCAAGCGGCGGGGTGCGCCCGGATTTCGGAATTACAAACTGCGGCGGAAGTACCTGTCTTCTTGAGGATGTCGCTCCTTACGACTTTGCGACGATCTACAACGTTCTTCCGCTTTGGAACGCGAGCTCGCCTATTGACGGGACCGGGCAGACGATTGCGATTGCGGGAACAAGCGATGTGAGGACGACGGACGTCGCGACATTTCGAAGCACGTTCGGATTGCCGGCGGGAACTTTCAATACCATTCATAACCTTGAGGCCGGCACCGTTGATCCCGGCTATTGCACCGGAACCACAGGAAACTGCACGATCGATGATCAGATTGAGAATGCGCTGGACGTGGAGTGGTCGGGCGCAGTGGCGAAGGGCGCGACGATCGACCTGGTTGTGACGCAGTCGACCAACACGAACGATGCGGTCTTCGATTCCTCGCAATACGTGATTAACCATCTGACTGCACCGGTTCTCAACGTGAGCTACGGACTTTGCGAACTGTTTGAAGGAACGAGCGGAAACAACGCGTACAACACCCTCTGGCAGAGCGCATCGACGGAAGGCATCGCTGTTTTTGTGGCGACGGGAGACTCCGGATCGCCCTCGTGCGACCAGGGCGCGGCACAGAATGGCCCTTATGGGGCGCAGTTTGGACTCTCTGTAAACGGGCTGGCCTCGACCCAATACGACACGGCGGTTGGCGGAACGGACTTCAATTGGGGCTCGACCGCGGCTCCTTACTGGAACACGACGAATAACACAACGAACGGATCTACAGCGATTGGATACATCCCCGAATTTCCGTGGAATGACTCGTGCACGAATCCCCTCATCGTTTCGGAAATCAATACCGCACTGAAAACAAACCTATCAGCCAGCCAGATTTGCTACGAGCTTGCAGTAGGAACGATTACGACCACTCCTGAGCAGGCCGCCCTGGACCTCGTGAACTCAGTTGGAGGCTCGGGAGGCGCGAGCAATTGCACAGTCAACAGCACCACAAATTCCACGACGACTCCAAATCCAGCCAGTTGCTCCGGCGGATATCCCAAGCCGACCTGGCAGACTGGAGTCAGCGGCATCCCGACCGACAACTTGCGTGACATCCCCGACGTGTCTTTCTTTGCAGGTAACGGTTTTTTTGGGAGTGCATATCTGATTTGCGTTTCTGACATGGGCGCGTGTGTGACGTCTCCAACGGCGATGACTGAGCCAGCGGGCGAGATCGGCGGTACCTCGGCGGCAACTCCGGCGATGGCTGGTGTGATGGCGCTCATCAATCAGAAGGCAGGTTCCGCCCAGGGGCATCCGAATTCCGTTCTGTACGCATTGGCCGGGAAGCAAAACTATTCGAGCTGCACCACAGAGAGCGTGACCGCATCCAGCAGTTGCTACTTCAACGACATCGACACGGGAACGATCGCGATGCCGTGCGCAGCAGGCTCACCCAACTGCACGGTCGCTGCGACCGGAAACACGTACGGAGTGCTTACCGGATTTGCAGCAGGAGCCGCCTATGATGAGGCCACCGGTCTCGGATCGCTCAACGTTGCCAACGTCGTGAATGGGTGGAGCGGAACGACGACGGGGACGGCTGCGGCGACAGTAGGTGTCGTAGCGACGCCGTCGAGCTTCTCGAGTGCACAGGGAACGTCGGTCACGGTCACCGTGACGGGTTCGAGTGGCACGCCCACGGGCAACGTATTTCTGACGAGCGGAGCGTTTGGGTCGGCCACGAAAGCCCTTGTTGGCGGAACGGTCAACTTCTCGCTTTCTCCAGGCCTTCTCGCGGTGGGCACTGACACCCTCACAGCCAGCTACAGCGGCGATGCGACGTATGCAGCGACAACCGGGACGACTCAGGTGACTATCACGCAGGTGACATACTCACTTGGGGCAGGGGCACCCTCGCCCGCCTCCGTCGCTCGTGGAGGAACTTCTACTTCGACCATTACGGTATCGACGACAAACGGATATGTGGGTGCGGTGACACTGGCCTGCGCGCTGACTTCGTCACCAGCAGGCGCGTCGGACCTTCCCACCTGCGCGGTGGGCGGTTCAGGCGTGACCCTTTCGTCCACAACAACCAGCGGCACCGGCACCGTTACGGTCTCCACAACGGCGGCTACTGCGGCGATGAAGCGGCCCCGCATCGGCGGTTGGGGTGAGGCGGAAAGCGGAGCCGTACTGGCTTTGCTTGTCTTTTTCGGTGTCCCGGCTCACCGTCGCGGAT
>NZ_JBARMD010000055.1:0-5781 GCF_049802275.1 Occallatibacter sp.
GCTCAGCAGTTCGCGGCACGCGCAATCGTGACCGTTCGCAATACAGGGACGGCACCACTATCCCTCATTCCGCTGCAAATTTCGTCGTCTCTCAACTGGGAGCGCATTCGCGTCGCGGGGCACGACGCCTCTTTTCCGGTAGCCACCATCAATTCCGACTCCGACCACACCGGCCAGTTGCACGAAGCTGCCATTCCACTTCCAACTCCACTCGCGCAAGGGGAAACGCTTCAACTCGACGCCACGTACTCCGGAACCATTCCACCCACTGCCCGGCGTCTTCTTTCAGTTGGAACCCCTGAAGACTCCGCATCCCACTCCGACTGGGATCAAATCAACCCAGCCTTCACCGGGCTGCGCGGATTCGGCAATGTTGTCTGGTATCCCGCCACAAGCCTCCCGGTCATCATTGGCGACGGAGCGCGCCTCTTCGACGAAATCGGCAGGCAGAAACTTCGTTCATCCGGAAGCGAGTTTCGCCTGCGCCTAACGGTGGAGTTCCCCCACGGCCAGGCGCCCACAGTTGCAGCCGTCAACGGCAACGCCATCCCGCTCAAGGTCACAGATTCGCAAAGCTCGAGTTCTGACCTGCCAGGGATTGCGACCGCTGACACGGGGCGAACGATGCTTGGCTTCGAATCGCCGAGTCTTTTCGTCACCACCGAGGCCGCCCACCCGGGAACCCATCTGACCGTCTACTCCGTCCCCGAAGATGAGTCGGCTGCCAAAAGCTGGATTGCAGTCGCCGCCAACCTCTCGCCGATGATTGAACGCTGGCTTGGGCCTGATCCACGAACCCAGCTCACGGTTCTCGATCTGCCCGATCCCGACGATATTCCCTGGGAATCCGGTCCGTTCCTCGCCATTCCCGTGCGCGATGGCCCTCCCGATCAGCTCTCGTCGGTCCTCTCTCACTCCATGACGCACGCGTGGATGGCACCCAGTCCTTACTGGCTCAATGAAGGCGCGGCCAACTTCATGGGCACGCTCTGGGATGACCGCCAGCATCATCGCGACCAGGCTTTAGGTACGCTCGAAGCAGGCCGCCAGGCTTTGGCGCTCGAAGAACCCTCCAGCCCCGGCGATGGCGCGGGGCAACCTCTCGCACGTGCCACTAGCCCGGTCTATTACCGCACCAAGGCCACGTACATTCTCTGGATGCTGCGCGACCTGGTGGGTGACGATGCGCTTGGCGCGGCTCTTCGTGCGTCGAACGCGGTTTCCAGGAAATCTGCGTCGGATGCAGGCGCCGATTCACCGCAAGCTTTTCAGGAGGCCTTGAAAACCGCCGCCCCCGGTAAGAATCTCAGTTGGCTCTTCGCCGATTGGATCGACGCCGACCACGGTCTCCCAGATCTGACCATCGACAAAGTCTTCCCCAACGCCGTGCAATCCGGCAACTGGCTCGTCTCCGTTACCATCTCGAATGCGGGCTATGCAGCTGCCGAAGTGCCCGTTATCGTGCGCTCCGAGACCAACAAAACCACTGAGCGAGTCTTGATTCCCGCCCGCGGTACAGTCACCCCTCGGATACTTGTGCAAGGCAAACCCACCGAGGCCCAACTCAACGACGGCACGGTCCCGGAAACCCAGGCCAGCGTTCACGTCCTGCACCTTGACCAGAAACCGGAGCCGGAACTCCCAACCCCCGCACCCCAATAGCGGCACCTGATCCGTGTGCACATTCCGCCTAGCATCTCCATCCAAAGACTGATGCGCAGCCACGCTGCGGGTCCGTAGGATAGCCAAACCATGGAGGTCGATCCCCAAAGCAGGCGACAGATGGGCGTGTGGGCGGCCACGGCGGTCGTGACAGGCGAGGCCATCTCCCTCGGCATCTTTCTCACCCCGGCCGGGATGGCCCGGTCGCTGGGATCACCTGCACTTCTGGCTGCAGTCTGGTGCGGAATGGCGCTCCTCACGCTGGCCGGAGCGCTCTGCTTTACCGAGCTCGCCGTCCGCAATCCTCACGACGGTGGCGAATACCTCTACCTGCGTCGCGGCTTCGGCCGGCGCGTCGCCTTTCTCTACGGCTGGATGGCTGCCGTCGTCATGTACCCGGGCGTGGCAGCAGCGCTCACGGTTGGCACTGTCCCGTACATCCAGGCCCTTGTCTCCGTTCCCTCCCCAATTGCCAAAGCCCTCCCCCCACTCATTCTCATCACCCTCGGCGCGCTCAACTATTTCGGCACTCGTTTAAGCAGTGGCGTGATGACAGTCCTCAACTGGCTCAAAGTCCCTGTGCTCGCCGCCCTGGTTGGATGGGCGTTTATCTCCGGCCACGCAACGATGGCCAATGTCATGCCGCTCTCCGTGCGCCGGCCAGGCTCCGATCCGTTAATCGACGCGATTGCCGGAGCCACCATCAGCGCCTTTTTCTGTTTCGGCGGCTGGTGGGAAGCAGGCAAAATCGCCGGCGAGGTCCGCAATCCATCGCGCAACCTCGCAGTTGCCTTTTCCGGCGGAGTGCTCATCGTAACCGCGATTTATCTGCTGCTCAGTTTTGCGTTCGTTGCCGTCGTTCGCGTGGAGCAGATTCAGTCCAACACCGCATTTGTGGCACTCTTTGGCCAGACGCTCTTCGGTGCCGCAGGGGGACGCGTGCTGGCAATGTGCGTCGTGCTTTGCGTCTTCGGCGGCCTCATGGTGCTTTGCATGGCGGTGCCGCGCGTCACCTATGCGCTGGCTCTCTCAGAAGCCGGTGGCACGAACCAGACGGGCGCTCTCGCTACATTCGCTCGCTTGCATCCGCGCTTTAATACGCCGGCAAACGCGGTTCTGCTCCAGACAGGAATGGCACTGCTCGTCCTTATGCTTGGCGCCTTCGACCGCATTCTCGCGTTCATCATCTTCTCTGCTGTAGTGTTTCTCGCGCTCACCGTGGCGACTCTGTTCCGATCCATCACCCCTGTTCGGCGCTGGTGGTATCCGTCCGCTCCGATCGTTTTCATCGCCGGCAGCGGACTGCTCGCAGTCATGCTTCTCATGCATAGCCCGGGCTCGGCTTTGCTCGGTGCGGGTATCGTTCTATGTGGTCTTCCCGTTCGCTGGGTCCTGACAAGGCGCGGCGAAGTGTCACCCGCCGTCGCAGCCGATACCATTTCTTCCTAGACAACGAATTCAGAACCACGAGCTACAAACTACGAACTCAGAACTGGAGTAAACCCCATGCCCCACATCCCACTTCCCCCCGAGCACATCGGCATCCGCGGCGCCATGGCCTTCCGTCCCGAGACAGCCAAGCCCCTGAACGACCTCGTCGAAATCCTCCTTACCGGTCCCAGCACTCTCAGCAAAGGTGAACGCGAACTCATTGCGACCTACGTCTCCAGCCGCAACTGCACTCACTTCTGCGCCAGCATCCACGGCGCCATCGCCGCTGCCCACCTCGGCGGCGACGAGGCGCTCGTGAAACAGGTCAAGTCCGACTTCATGCAGGCCGACATCAGTCTCAAGCTCAAGGCACTCCTCGTGATCGCGGAGAAGGTTCAGAAGGATGGAAAGCTTGTGACCACTGCCGACGTAGAGGCCGCGCGAAACCTCGGCGCCACCGATCTCGAGATCCACGACACCGTCCTGATAGCTGCGGCGTTTTGCATGTACAACCGCTATGTCGACGGCCTCGGAACCGAGCAGCCCGACGACGAAGCTCTCTATCGCGAACGAGGCCGCATGGTCGCCCGCAACGGCTACGTCCACACCAGCAAGGAATATCTCGGCGCAGAAGTGTCTGCGCCGGCACACACTTAGTGTGTTGGAAATCTGCCATCCTGAGCGAAGCAAGCTTGGGGCCCCGCGAACGATATGCGTTCGTGGGGTAAGCGGAGCGAAGGACCTGCTTCATCGTGCGCGCGGGCCCAAAACAATCCAGAAGGAGAAGTGCATGCCCCACATCAATCTTCCCGAAGGCTATCCCGGCATCAGCGCCGGATTCACCTATCGCCCAGAAACCGCCAAGCCCATGCGCGAACTCGCTGACATCCTGCTTCATCAGCCCAACTCTCTCGCTCCTGGGGAACGCGAACTGATCGCCACCTATGTTTCATCGCGCAACTGCACCACCTTCTGCGCATTGAGCCACGGCGCCGCAGCCGCAAACCATCTGGGCGACGCGTCCGTCGTTGAGAAAGTAAAGTCCAATTTCCTTGCCGCACCCATCAGCGCCAAGCTCAAGGCGCTGCTCACGATCGCCGGAAAAGTGCAGCAGGATGGCAAACTCGTGACCGAGGCGGATGTGAAAGCCGCGCGCGCACTCGGTGCGACCGACATTGAGATCCACGACACGGTTCTCATCGCCGCAGCGTTCTCAATGTACAACCGCTACGTCGATGGCCTGGGCACCGTGCAGCCAACTGACCCTGGAATGTACGAGCAGATGGGTAAACACCTCGCCGAAGAAGGCTACACCAAGCCCTCAATCCGACAACCCGTCACCGCGGCGTAGTTTTAGAATGCAACTCGTTGGTTGCACAAAAGAGAGCGCTGGCGCGCACTCTTTTGTACCCTGGTCCCTATTCCCCAGTCCCTAGTCCCTGTCTTTCACATTCCGCGCCTTCACCTTGAACCAGATCGGCGTCCCCTTGAACCCGAAGGCGTCGCGGATCTGGTTTTCGAGAAAGCGCTCGAAGGCGAAATGCAGCTTAATATCGCGGTCGGTAAACAGGACAAACGTTGGTGGCGCCACAGCTGCCTGCGTCATGTAGAAGATGCGAATGCGCTTGGCCATCGGCACCGGAGCCCGCTGGAAATCGATCTTGTCGAGGAAGCGGTTCATCTGCCCCGTCGTCACACGCTTACGTCGCTCGTCAGCAACGGACTTCACTTCCTTCAGAACGCGCGGCATTCCCTTCACTTCGAGAGCCGAAAGAAAAATCACCGGCGCGTAGTCCAGGTACTTCAACGCCCTTCGTAATTGCTGTTCGAAGATCTCCCGATCCGCCGCAGGTTTTCCATCCGTGCGGTTAGTCGTCACCGCGTCCCACTTGTTCACAACGATGATGACGCTGCGTCCGCTCTCGTGCGCATACCCGCCGATCGTCGCGTCTGCTCCCGTCACGCCCTCTGTCGCGTCGATCACTAGCAGCGCAACATCCGCCGCTTCCAGGTGGCGTCGCGCCATGACCACGCTCATCTTTTCGGCCATCAAATGCGTCTTGCCCTTGCGCCGAATTCCCGCCGTATCCACAAAACGCAGCGTGTCGCCTTCAAACTCAATTGCTTCGTCCACCGCGTCGCGCGTAGTCCCGGCAATCGGCGACACAATCGCGCGCGATGTTCCCGTCAGCGCATTCAGCAGCGTGGACTTGCCGACGTTCGGCCGCCCGATGATTGCCACCGCTGTTTCGCGCTGCTCAAATTCGCCATGGGTGCGAATCAGCTGCTTGTGTTCATCGTCTTCCGCGCCTGGTTCGAGCGGCCCGCCCTCGGATATCTCATCCTCCTCGGCGATCTCCTCTGCCGTTTCGGCGTCCGTGGCGGGAATCGCCTCCGCGATAGCATCCAGCAAATCGCCGATGCCCAGCGCATGTTCCGCGCTGATTGCATACACATTCTTGAGGCCAAGCTGGCGGAAATTTTCCGCCGCATAGGCCATCGCCTCGCCTTCGATCTTGTTCACCGCCAGAAATACGGGCTTCTTGCTCCGCCCCAATAGCCGCACCAGGTCATAATCGGGACTGGCCAACTCGGTCCGCGCGTCCACCACCATCACCAGTGCTTGCGCTTCTTCCAGCGCCACTTTCGCCTGGTTGTAAATCTCCGTGGGAATCAGTTCCGGATCAT